>JBIQMJ010000108.1:0-12803 GCA_044463445.1 Segetibacter koreensis | reverse complement strand
AGAAAACCGGCTGGTAAATCGTTTGAATACTATCGCAATGGGTTATCATCCGTTTACAATAAGCCTGAAGGATTATGGAAGTTTCCCCAGCCATACCGTATTTATAAACATTGAATCGAAACAACAGGTGCGAAATCTTGTTAAGGAATTAGCGCCCGCGCGGCAGCTAATGACTTTGAACAAAGACAAAAAGCCACATTTTATAGATAATCCTCACCTTACCGTCGGAAGAAGCTTATTGCCATGGCAATACGAGCAGAGCTGGAACGAATATCAACATAAACATTTCACCGCCCATTTTTTCGCAGAAAGTATGTCGCTGTTGAGAAGACCACTGGCCATTCAATCTGATGGCAAAATCATACCAGGAAAATATCAAAAGGTGACGCAATTCAAATTTATGAATCTGCCCGATGCTACAAAACAGGGTGACTTATTTGCGTAATCCCTCACTCTTTTGAAGAATTATTACGTGTTAAACGAAAAAAAATCAGGATGAAAAAAATATTAAAACAAGATCATTTCAAAGTGTCGCTGCAAAAACCGAAAGAAGGCGAAGAGTATTTATCAGGCCGGGGCGCACAATTTAATACAGCAAACCGCTTTCTTAAAAACCAGGAAGTAAAAGAGGAAATTGAAGCAATCGATGAATGGGGTAATGAAAATATAGCTACGCAATATATAGAGCAGCAGGTGAAAAGTATTGTAAACAAAGTAGAAAGCCCTGACCTGGGAATGATGTATAGCATGAATCCTTATGCAGGTTGTGAGCATGGATGTATTTATTGTTATGCGCGCAATGTCCACGAATACTGGGGCTATAGCGCGGGGCTGGATTTTGAAAGGAAGATCATCGTAAAAATTAACGCGCCGCAAATGCTTCAAAAAACGTTCATGAATTCAAAGTGGGAATCGCACCCCATCATGTTGAGTGGCAATACAGATTGTTATCAGCCTGCAGAGCAAAAATATAGATTGACACGCGGACTGCTTGAAGTTTGCAATAAGTTTAATCAGCCGGTCGGAATTCTTACCAAAAATTCATGGATCATAAAAGACAAGGATATTTTGCAGGAAATGGCTGAAAAAAATTTGGTAACGGCGATGGTTTCCATCACTTCCTTCAATGAAGAGTTACGCAGGGTAATGGAACCACGAACGGCTACAGCCACTCAAAGGCTGAAGGTTATTGAAGAATTAAGCAATGCCGGCATTCGTATGGGCGTGATGATGGGGCCAATGATTCCGGGGCTGAATGAGCATGAAATGCAACGGATCATGAAAGAGGCAAGCGAAGCCGGGGCAAAGTTTACGGCATATACCTTTATACGATTAAATGGCGCTATCAAATTTTTGTTTCGCGATTGGCTTTACAAAAACTTTCCTGACCGCGCTGATAAAGTGTGGCATTTGATAGAGGCGAGCCATAATGGGAAAGTGAACGATACCCGCTGGGGCCTGCGTATGAGAGGTGAAGGAAGTATTGCGGAATTAGTCAATCAACAATATAAAAAGTACGGCAAGCTCTATCACATGAATGAAGACAGATGGAAAATGAACACTACCGATTTCAGAAGGCCGGGAGAGCAAGGGAGATTGTTTTGAAAGAAGAAAATTAATTTAACTTGAAAAAAATAATTTAATGAAATATTGGAAGCATATAAATAATGAAAATAGAGGGATGGTTAATGAGTTAAGTGATTACATTGGCGGGCTTGAAAATTCTCAAAAAATTTTTTTACCCGATTTAAGGCAAGCAGATAATCTTTATCTTTTTTCAGATTATAGCGGCAGTAATGACCAGCAATTAATTTCTTATTCTATTTTAATCTTAGATGAGAGCAGTCTTAATTTATTTGCTTCTTCCCAAAGGGTTTTTTGGAAAAATTATTCTTTGGGAACAAGAATTATAGAATATAAGAAGCTAAACGATGGACTCAGAAGAAGAGCATTAGCGCCATTTCTTCAACTTTGTAATAATCTTAATGGTTTAATTCTTACAATATTAATTCATAAGAATACAAAGAGTTTATTTACGGATGAACTACCTGAGACATTACAAAAGCAAATGATTGTTTGGAAAAAGAAAACTGTAAGAGAAAATTTTTAAGATTGAGAGAATTTATACTTTTAATTTTAAATGGTCTTGGAACTCAAAATCAAAATTTTTTTTGGATTACAGATAATGATGAATTTGTTGCAAACAATTTACAATTCTCTACTGCTAATACTATTTTAAAAGGTACATTTCATAAGCATTTAGATTTCAGGATTGGGGAATTTGAATTAAAAACCTTAAATAGTGATTCGCCAGATAAATGTTTTGAAAAGCTTTGTTCTCTTACTGACTTAGTTGCTGGTGGCTTAGTTGATTTTGTAGGAGATTATCATAATGCCAACATATTTCCTAAAGATAGAGAAGTTGCTAAACCTATTCCTCATAATAAATTAAAAGTAAATCCAATTACAAATTGGCTATCTAAAAAAGAGGAAGAAAGTATGCTTAAAAAAATTACTATTAAAATTACTGAGAAAGAAAATAATGGTTTATTTATCGAAGCGTTTCGCTTTCCAGAATTTATATAATTATGGCACAATCATCAATAGAATGGACAGAAATGACTTGGAACCCAACAACGGGTTGTACCAAACTTTCAGCAGGATATAAGTTTAGTTATGCAGAAGTTATGTCAAGAAGATTACATGCCATGGGAGGAGCGGGTATGGGATATAAATTTCAATGCTAGGAGCAAGAAGTGTTATTCTTCTTTAAACAATGGGGAGGAAAAAATAAAAAGAAAACAGGATGAATTTTAGCGGGCAATACTTATGATGAAATGCCTGTCGTGTAAAATAATTTGATCGCAGCTTGCCATTTACAAATCCACATGCTGTGAATTCACTTTTGTTACAAAAAATATTTGAGAATGCTGGTCAAAATCAATTGTTGAATCAGTAGTATAAAATTGCAGTTGCCCCGTTTTGCTGCATTTGTCTTTTATTTCGGGATGGCGTTCCAAATAATCCGCAAGGCTATCTGCCACTATCTTTCCCTGTGAGATCACTTTACAATTCACAGGTAAATATTTTTTTATTTTTCCCAATAACAAAGGATAATGCGTGCAGGCCAATAAAACAGTATCTATTTGTGAATCGGTGTTTAGCAAACTATCCAAATCTTTTTTTATAAAATAATCGGCACCATCAGAATCATATTCATTGTTTTCTACCAAAGGCACCCACATTGGGCAGGCATGCTGGAAAATTTCTGCCTGAGGAAAAAACTTTTTTATTTCAATAGGATAAGAATCTGATTTGACAGTTCCCTTTGTTCCCAATACACCAATTTTTTTTGTTGAGGAATAATTTCCAATTATTTCAGCGGTTGGCCTTATCACTCCGAGCACTCTTTTTTGGGCATCATAACCCGGAAGATATTTTTGCTGAATGGTTCTCAATGCCTTTGCAGACGCCGTGTTGCAGGCAAGAATAATCAACGGACAGCCTTTTGAAAAAAGCCATTTCACACATTCCAGTGTATATTCATAAACCGTTTCAAAAGAGCGTGTGCCATAAGGCGTTCTGGCATTATCGCCAAGATAAATAAAATCATATTCTGGGAGGCGGTATTTTATTTCTTTCAAAACCGTCAGCCCGCCATATCCTGAGTCAAAAACGCCAATTGGAGTTATCTTCATTCGTCAAAAGTAAGAAGCCACCCGGTTAATTGGGTGGCTTCGCAAAATAAAAATATTAATTATTTATGGCTTTGCTGGAGTTGTCGTAGTGCTCGGTTGTTTTAAACCCAGTTTCTTAATTACCAACGGGCCAATGTCATTACCCGGAGGCATTACTATCAATGCTTCTTTTGGCATAATGTAAGTGTAGCCATTTTCTTTTGCCACGGCCTCGATAGCGTCCTGTAGTTTCTTCTGGATAGGGGCTGAGAGTTCCTGTCTTTTTTGAGCAAATTGATCCTGGATTCTCTGGTTTTCTCCGGCCAGTTCCTGGCTTTGTTTTTGAAGATCACCTCTTTTCACTTCTTTTAAACTAGGGCTCATAGTTGCTGAATCCTTTACAAATTTTTGAATAGCTTCATTTAAAGCATTCTGCTTTTCCTGCGCATTTTGGTAAAGCGATTGCTGGTATTGATCAAGTTGATTTTGGACAGTAGCTGCTTCAGGCATTAACTGAATAATTTCGTCCGCGCTTATGTATCCAATCTTTTGAGCGTTTGTTGTCGTTGAAAATCCAAATATTCCAATGGAAATAAAAAGGAAGGTTAGAAATTTTTTCATTTTTGTTTTTGTGGTTTGTTTTTTATAAAGTGTTTAAAATATTAGTTTCGGCTGCATGCCATTTTGTGTTTTACAATTATTTAACACCCAATTCTCTCAGCACCTCATCACTCTTGTCCAATTTTGGGTCGGCAAATATAACGGTAATTCCATCACTTTTATCCAAAATAAAATCATATAATTTGGCAACGGCTAATTTTTGTATGGCATTATAAACCTTGTCCTGTATTGGTTTTATCAATTCTTCCCTTTTTTTGAAAAGATCTCCCTGGTAGCCAAACCTTTGCCTTTGCAAATCGCGAAGCGCCTTTTCTTTATTATAAATTTCGTCTTCGCGCTTTTTTTTCAATTCATCGCTCAGCATCACTTTTTCGGCATCATAATCTTTGTACATTTTATCCAGTTCTGCTGATTTTTGATCGATTTCCTGCTGCCACATTTTGCTGAACTGATCTAATTTTTGTTGTGCTTCTGTATATTCAGGCATTTTGCTCAGAATATACTTGGAGTCGATCACTGCATAACGCTGAGCGGAACTGCTGAGTGCAGTGGCGAAAACCAGTAAACCAATAAATAATAACTTTTTCATTTTTATACTTTTATCTCATTAATTCTTCTGTTTTTCTAATCCGACAAGGGATAGTAAATGAACAAATAAAAGGATTTTTATTCTATTCTCCATTCAGGCTTCTGACGTTGATTAATCTATTCAGGTTCCTGACCAAGCATAAAGGTAAATTTAGCAGCACCTTTCAAACCCGTGCCGGGATTAATCCTGTCAAGCCCGATTCCATAATCAAAGCCCAGCAGGCCAAACATTGGAAGAAAGAAACGCATACCCAATCCAACTGACCTGCGCAATTTAAAAGGATTATAATCTTTAAAGCTATACCAGCCGTTAGCCGCTTCAAAAAATGCCAGTCCATAAATAGTGCTGCTCGCACTGGTACTGAACGGATACCTCATTTCCAGTGTATATTTATTGAAGATAGTAAAAAAGTTGGTTGCCTGGCTAAGATCAGGGTTAATTTTTGGATTTGAATTATCATATACCGGGTAACCTCTGTGAGCAATAATATCATATCCTAACAATCCATAGTTATTACTCAAGCCTGCATCTCCCAACTGGAAACGGCCAAATGGCGAAAGGGGTGAGCTGGAATTATATCTGCCGAGGAAACCATACTTGGCGGCAGCATATAATATAAATTGTTTGTCTTTATTTTCTCCTCTTCCCTGGCCAATGGGCACGTACCATTGGGCTGTAAAACGTTCTTTATGGTATTCAACCCATTTATATTCATCTGCTTTGCTTAAAGGCTGCCCATTTCTGAAAAGTGAATAAGGCGGCGTTAATTCTGTGCTTAGAATAAAATTAGATCCACTGGTCGGGAAAATTGGATTGGGCCCTGCAGAACTTCTTGCAAGGGTAATTTTAAAACTGATATTATTTGAAACACCATTTAAGAGGCCAGGAAAAATATTATAATTCTTGAGTTTATAACGCTGATAATTTAATTGATACACCAGTGAAAAGAAATCGTCAGGCCACCTCAATTGTTTACCGAGGGAAACACTGATGCCCGTATTTTTTATATAGGAAGAATCTGCGTAAGACCGGTTGTAAAATCCTGTGTAAGGATCATAGGCATTGGCATATTTGGTGTCGTAATATCCTATTGAAAAAGGATTTCTCTTTTTGCCACCCAGCCATGGTTCGGTAAATGAAAAATTATAAGAGCGAAATTGCTTACCGTTGCTTTGTCCTCTTATGCTCAGCTTTTGTCCATCACCCACAGGTAAGGGATCCCAGGCTTTTTTATTAAAAATATTATAAATGGAAAAATTATTAAAGGTTACCCCAAGCGTTCCTGTAAGGCCAATCCCTCCTCCGAATCCGGCAGAAAGCTCCAACTGGTCAGAAGATTTTTCTACCACATTCCAGGTAATATCAACAGTCCCGTTTTCTGGGTGAGGCACGATGCCCGGAGTAATTTTTTCTGCATCAAAATAGCCTAATCCAGCAAGTTCACGATTCGTTCTTATAATTTTTTCCCTACTGAACTTTTCGCCAGGAATAGTGCGCAATTCTCTACGAATCACATATTCTTTGGTCTTTGTATTTCCACTAATGCCCACTTTACCAATGGTGGCCTGCGGCCCTTCCACAATCCTGATCTCATGATCAATTGTATCATTATAAACTGCAGTTTCCACCGGGGTAATGCGGAAAAAAAGATAACCGTCATCTGTGTATAAACTGGAAATGTCACCACCTTCGGGCGCGGGTATCACTCCCAGTTTTTTGTTCAGCGTTTCAGCATTATATATATCGCCTTTTTTAATTCCGAGAATTACGTTTAATAATGAATCAGGATATTTGGTATTTCCTTTCCAGGTGATGTTTCCGAAATAATAACGGGGACCTTCTGTAAGTTTGATCGCCACGTCCAGGCCGCCTTTGTCGTTATAGGTAGTGTCTGCGACAATAGCAGCATCGCGGAAACCCAGTGAATTATAATAGTCGAGGATTTTATTTTTATCCTCTCCATATTTCTTTTCATTAAATTTTGAAGAACTTAGAAATTTGAACCTTACGTAAGGATCCAAAAGTTCTTTGGTTTTTGAAGGAAAAAGAAATCCATTTTCCTGCATATATTTATTAAATGTCAGGTAATTGGTTTTGGTAGAATCATAAACATTTTTGTCCAAAGTAGGAAATAAAGTAAGCCTGCTTTTTTCTTTGGTACCTTTCATTTGTTTTTTAAGTTTCAGATCAGGTACTTTTTTGTTTCCTGCGAAAAAGATATTGTTGATCTTTACTTTTCCATTTTTGTTGATAATAAAAAGCAGGTTAACCGCATTAGCGGCTTTGCTATCTTTGGATTCGCTTATTGTAACATCCACATTTCTGAAACCTTTATCAATAAAGAATCTTTTGATAGTAGAAATTGCTGAAACCTTGAATCCTTCTGTCACCCGGGTCACTCTTCCCTTTTTGATGTCAAGTTTCTTACTGATATCATCCGATTCCGTTTTGGAAATTCCTTTGAATTTAAAATTAGAAAGTACGGGTCTGTCTGTCACATGAATCTCGATAGAAAGATCGCTGCCTTTTAAATCGGTAAGATAAATTTCGACATCAGAAACGAGATTCTGTTTCCATAAATTGGTAATTGCATTGGCAAAATCATCACTTCCTGGAAGGATAATTTTAGATCCCACAGCAAGCCCTGAAATAGAAATGATCAGGTTTGGGTCAAAAGTAGTACCCGTAACATTAATATGGGAAATCGTGTATTGCCTGGGCGTTTTGGCATTAAAAATATTTTCAAGTTCAACATTTACTGAACTTGGAACAGTGTCTTTAATTGTTGTAATGGAAGGAATCGAATCTTTATTTTTATTAACCTGGCTTAAAGAATCTGTGGTAACCTGGGCATAAACAGTATTTCTGGCAGTAAAAAAGATTGCTATCAAGAAGAATATCTTGTAGATCGTGTGCATTAAATCGATTTTAATAGGGCGGCAAGATAATTTCAATTATTAAAAGTTTTTGTTAAATCAGTAGGCGGAATAAAGGTTTAAAGGGAGTAAGGCTCTCATACTTGTTCACTGGTTTTCCCAAATCTTCTTTCGCGCATTTGATAATCTAAAAGCGCTTCGTATAAGTTTTCTTTTCTGAAATCGGGCCAAAGTGTGTCAGTAAAATAAAGTTCAGTGTAAGCCAATTGGTATAATAAGAAATTACTGATCCGGAATTCACCGCTGGTGCGGATCATTAGCTCTGGATCAGGAAATGATCCGGTGCATAAATGCTGTTGGAATATTTCATCGGTGATATCTTCAGGGGAGAGTTGGTGGTCTTTTACTTCCTGGGCAATATTTTTTACTGCATTCAAAATTTCCCATCTGCTGCTATAACTCAATGCCATTATTAAATTAAGGCCGGTATTGTTTTTTGTTTCCTCACATGCTTCATCCAATTCTTTATGTGCTACAGGAGGAAGCATATCAATATTCCCGATTACGTGGAGTCTGATATTGTTTTTATTTAGGGTAGCCACTTCATCGCGAATGGTTTTTACCAATAATTCCATCAATCCTGTTACTTCATCTTTTGGCCGGTCCCAGTTTTCAGTACTAAATGCATAAAGAGTAAGATATCCAATTCCTAATTCAGCGCACCCTTCTACAATATTCCTGACGCTTTCAACGCCGCTATAATGGCCAAAGAGCCTGTCTTTACCTTTATCTTTAGCCCAGCGTCCATTTCCATCCATAATAATAGCGATGTGCCGCGGAAGTTTTTCAGCGATCAATTTATCTTTTAGATTCATATTATTGTTAAAAAAAGGAAGTCAGGCATTCAGCGGCCTGACCTAACAAAAGTAAGGAAATTGTGAAAGCGAATTATGCAAAAATATTTTATGGTTCTGCTGTGGGGCACCGGTAAGAAGTGATATTAAATGAGATGCCCACTTCTGCAATCGTATATTGGTCTTTTTGCTTGCTAAATCCACGTTGCCTTCCTTCAATACCAATGGGAGGCCCTACTTCAAATGAACGATCCTGCATGATGCCGGCTAATGATTTGTTTCCCCCGGTTGACGGAAACTTATCAGCGCCTATGTAAGTTTTACTGACATCATCTATATAGTCAGTGGTAGTAAAACGGTGAGAAATTTCAAATGAAATATTCATCCTGTCAGTAATGGCATATTTTACTCCGAACCCAATGGGAAAACACATAGCCATGGTGCCATATTCTTTTCGCCCTTTGTAAAAAGTTTCACCTTCTGTATGCAAAGGCCTTAAATATACTTTTTGTCCTTTGTAAAAAGCATACGGATTGTAACTAAAAAAGCCAATGCCAAGGGTGGCGTAAGGAGTAAAGGCATAATCAGGATCCGCAGGTATGAATTTGAAGAAATTGAAATCTCCCTGCAAAGCGATCTCAAAAATATTGGTATTAAAACTCAGGTTTCTTCTTTGGTCATATTCATTTCTGCTGTAAATATCACTGTATCCCAATTTGGCAAAATGGCCGGAGAGCCTGACTGAGGTATAATTGCCAAATTGTTTTCTCACAAAACCTCCCAGGGCTATTTTGGGACGATTAATATGGCCACGATTGTTTAAATCACCAAAATAATGAGCTACCCCGGCCGTGATGCCGAATTCACCTTCCTGCACATATTCTTTCATTTGGGAATAGCAATTGATGATGAAAGAAAAGATTATTATAAAAAGGAGAACAATTTTTTTCATATTTCCGGAACAAAATAAGTAACTAAAAGTAACAAATAACCACTATTTAATAACTTTTAACGTTAAAATTTCTTAATTGCGTTTATCAAGGCCCCAGGATAATTTATTTCGCAGGGTTTGAAGAAAATTATTTTCATTTAATCTTACCAGGTTTATACTGAATACTTCCTTCCGGATGGCCAGCAATACTTCTTTGGAAGCTATTTCACGCCGGCTATCAAGGGTGCACAAAAATCCATCGGTTCTTCCTTCAATTTCGAAAGAAATAATTGAATCATCAGGAATTACCAGGGGCCTGATATTTAAATTATGGGGAGAAACCGGGGTAATGACCAGGCTTGCAGAATCAGGAAAAACTACAGGGCCATTGCAACTTAATGAATATCCGGTGGAACCTGTTGGCGTAGCTACAATGAGGCCATCAGCCCAATAGGTATTCAAAAATTCCCCATTCAGATACGTATGGATTTTAATCATCGGAGAGGTGTCCTTCTTATGAATGGTAAACTCATTAAGGGCAAAACTTAACCCGCCAAACAATGGCATGTTAGCATCCAAATGCACCAGGGATCTTTTGTCCAGCATGAAAGTACGTTTGATCAGCGCTTCCAAAGCTGATCCTATTTCATCTTTACCAATGCTTGCCAGGAAACCAAGACGCCCGTAATTAATTCCAAGAATAGGTATGCCCTTATCGCCTACAAAGGTGACAGCATCCAGCAAAGTGCCATCGCCTCCCAGGCTGATCATAAAATCTATTTCATCCAGGTCTTCAGACCGGTTAAAAGTGGAATATTTGTCCTTAATATTTATTGAACTGTAAAAAAGATTAAAGAAATCCTGGAAAATTACCGGCTCTATATTGTAATGAGAAAATTCTGTTAGCAAAACTTTCAATCCTTCCAGTTGTGCCGACTCTAACCCTCGACTATAGATCGCTATTCGCATATTATTTCTGTTGAATTATAAATCGTGACCGGGGATGCTACAATTTGTAAAAATAATTTCTTTTAAATTAATCAGGCAGTAATGTTTATGTGGGTGATCGAAAAGTGTAAAATAAAAAAGAGGATAATTTGTCCGTCTGCTGATCGACAGGTTAGTTTGCCGGGAAAAAGAGTTTAAATACCCAGATAATTCATCAGGTTATTGTAATTCAGGTTAAGCTCATTTTGAAATAATTCTTCACCTGAATAGTAAGATACAATGTAATCATATTTTTCAAAAGTGGCAATGATAGTTGCTATTTCTTTTTTATTGATTTGAATGGTTACTTCCAGGAAAGCCGGCACGGAATGAGGGGTAACGTTCAGATGCAGAATGGTGGCTCCATCACTTTCAATAATAGAATTAATTTCAGAAATTGCAAACCGGCTGCGTTCAATGTCCAACACTACTATTGCACCAAATTCTGATGAACCACAAAAATTACCCATTTCTGTTATCAATGCCTTAGCTGAAATAGTACCAAGCAGTTCATTATTTTCATTGATCACCGGAATCACATTGGTATGATACAAATTATGAATTGAGGCTGCTTTTAAAAAATTAAATTTTTCATTTACAGCAGCAGTAATGAAATTAGTCTGGTATACATCAAGACTGGTATTTTTATTTGGTTCATCTGCAAGGTCTTCTTCACTTATTAATCCTAAAAATTTTTCTTCAGAAACTACTGGAAGGTGAGAGGTCTTATAATCATTCATTAATTGAAGCGCCATTCCTACAGAGTCTTTCAATTTTAATAAAGGAAAAATATTGTCAGCAAGTTGGAGGGTGGTCATGGCTTAAAATTTAAGTGTTACCGTTATCCGTTCTCTCATAAGGACAAGATAAATCAAATAATCGTTGCAGCAGGTATTTTTAATTTCGTAAGAAAAGCGCCAAGAATCCGGTTAAATTCATCAGGCACTTCCATCATAGGGGCATGGCCACATTTGTCTATGAAATGCAATTCACTGTTGGGAATGAGTTTATTAAATTCTCTTGCTACAAACGGAGGAGTAATGGTATCATTATTTCCCCAAATAAGGCAGGTAGGTTGTTGGATCTGGTTCAATTCACTTCCCAAATTGTTGCGGATGGCAGACTTTGCCAACGAAATGATCTTAATTACTTTAAGCCTGTTATTGGTAATTTCAAAACATTCATCCACTAATTCATCCGTAGCCATCGCCGGATCATAAAAAGTAAGCTGTGTTTTTTTCCGGATGTATTCCTTATCTCCGCGTTTTGGGTAACTGTCGCCCATTCCATTTTCAAACAACCCTGAGCTTCCTGTAAGGATCAATGATTTTACCCTTTCGGGATTTTTTAAAACATAAACCAGAGCCACGTGGCCGCCGAGCGAATTTCCCAACAAATGAATCTGGTCATAATCCCTTTGTTCCACAAACTTCTTTACAAATTTTTGTAAGCCACCAACCGTTGTATGCAGCAGGTCCAGGTCGAACAGCGGCAACATAGGAACAATTACTTTGTGTGTTTTTCTGAAGAATTCAACGAGGTGGGAAAAATTACTTAATGCACCAAAAAGTCCATGCAATAAAAGTAACGGCTCTCCTTCCCCTTCTTCAAGAAATTTAAATTTTCCTTCCTGTTTTATTTGATATTCCATGAATTCTTCGATACAATTTTAATACCTGTTAATTATTGCTAAAATAAATGTTTCTATTGAAAAAAACAGCTAAATAATAATTGTAGCAATTTTCAGGCTGCTAATTTATCTCCTAAATTTTGAAAAAAAGACTGAAGCTGGATGAACAAATCCTTAAATATAGGAACTATTTTTCCGAGATTATCAATAACAGCCGGTCCCCACGGAGCTACAAGATCATACATTTTGGAAGCCTTTATTGTTTCAGGTTTCAAAAGAGCCATTTTTTCGGCAAAAAATAAGAGAACACTAAAAATTATGGTGTAGATAATTATATAAAGCCCAATTCCCGCAAGCCGATCAAGCCAGCCCAACATCGCAAGGCTAACCATTTTTCGAATAATCTTTGCACCAAGATGCACGAGCAGTACCACCACCAGAAAAACCAGGGCAAAAGCAATTAGCGGCAGCCACCGGGCAGTTATTCCTGATGATTCCTGAAGATGGTGCGCTATTATAGCAGAAAGTTTTAAGGCTGCAGCCAGCCCTATGATGAAAGCGATCAATGAGAAAACCCCTACCACGATACCTTTTGAAAATCCTTTAAAAACAGCAATGATCATTAGTATGAAAAATGC
>JBIQMJ010000107.1:0-12987 GCA_044463445.1 Segetibacter koreensis | reverse complement strand
TGGTAAATTTTTTCAAGGCAAAGAAATAATACCCCGCAATATAAACCACGCTCGCAATTACCATGATCCACACTTCGGGCGCATCTTTATAAATTACTTTATCGCCAAACGGAATCGGCAGCATTACGTCGGTCACCTGCAGGGGTAAAAAATATCCTATCGGGCTTAGCTCAAATTTCATATTGATCAGGAGAGTGATCAGCCATTCAAAAATTAACCCGTACAGAAAAAATACGGCAATAGCGGCACCGCTTTTCCTGAAAAGAATGGCAAGAAACATGGCGAAAGTAATGTAGGCAAAGGTTTGAATAAATATGTAGATCACATTTTCCATTCCGCTAAAAGAAAAATGAGAGCCGGTGGTCACCATTCCAAATAAAAACGCTACCAGAAAATTAAAAATAGTGGCCGCCAGGGAAAATAAAAGTGCAAACACAAATTTTACCGTAACGAATTGCTGCCTTGTCCACCCGTCAATAATATTTTGACGATGAGTTTTAAAATTAAATTCATTGGTGAGTAACATGATAAACAATATTCCTGGAAAATACAAAAGCCAGCTACTCATGAAACCCACTGTTTGCCACACTTTCGGAAAGGAGTAGGGCGTTCCCAACAAAACTTTACTGGCCGGCATGCTTTCTACCGTTACTTCATTTATATAAAACCCGATGTAATTTATCCCCAAAATCGCAAACAGATACAGAATGATAAATATCCAGAAAGCTTTGTAATCTTTTACTTTCAGCCATTCAATTTTCAAAAGATGTAACATAAAAAATTAATTATTGGTCAGTTCAAAAAACCTTGCTTCAAGGCTTTGTTTTTTAAGAGTGAGATGATTCAGCGTTACGCCGTTATTGAAACAATAACTGTTTATTTCAGAAAGATCAGCCTTGCCAACCGGGAAGAAAATTTTTATCACGTTATTCTCGTCTACCACCTTGGATTTTTCAGGTAGGTTGTTTAAAACTTCCAATAATTTCTGATGGTCATTTGCCGCTACTTCCACCAAATCTTCTTTAGACAAAATCTCATTTACCTTTCCGGAAACAATTAATTCTCCTCTTTTTAAAATCGCCACATCGGTGCAGACTTTTTCCACTTCATCCAAAAGATGACTTGCCATGATGATGGTTTTTCCTTCCCGGTATAATTTTTTCATCAGTTCCCGTATTTCTGCAATCCCGACAGGGTCCAGGCCATTTGTCGGTTCGTCAAAAATCAATACAGACGGGCTTCCCAATAAACAGGAGGCGATGGCAAGCCGCTGTTTCATTCCCAAAGAGTAGGTGCTGAATTTGGAATCTTTTCTCCTGGTCAGATCCACCGTTTCCAATACACGATCAATGTCTTCCTTACCATGCTGTTTTATTTCGGCAGCAATTTCAAGGTTTTTTACGCCTGATAAATAATGATAAAAATTGGGTGTTTCCAGCAATGTTCCGATTTTCCTGCGGCTTTCTGCCGAGGTGGGTGCGCCAAAAAGTTTGTACGTTCCTGAGGTGGGTTTTAAAATATCCGTGATGGTACCCAGCGTAGTGGTTTTGCCACTTCCGTTTGGGCCAAGGATTCCGAAAACTGTTCCTTCAGGCACAGAAAAACTTACATTTTTCAGAGCCTGTATCCGTCCGTAAGATTTAGATAAATTTTCTACAGTGAGAATGGACATACACAATAATTAAAAAAATGATGGTGCAATATAAGGTAAGTGGAAAAGAAATTTTCAAAACTTTGGGTTGAATGGTAGGAGTGTTTTTTAATTTTTTCCAAAAGATTGAAAATGAAATTTCAGATTATTGGTTCGTCCACTGGTTTTTTAAATTAAAAATCCGGCCATCTCGTGCCGGATTTTAATCGATTCAGAAAAATTATTAGTTGCTCAAAGTAGCCTCCATTGAAATTTCAATATTGGAATTCAATGATTTTGAAATCGGGCAATTCTCTTTGGCATCTTTTGCACATGCATCAAATTTTTCCTTGCTGATGCCCGGCACTTTTGCCTTTACCGTAAGATGGGATTTGGAAATAGCGCCGGCGCCAAAGGTAATGTCACATTTGGTTTCGATAGTATCGGCTGTAAAACCCGCTTCGCTTAAAACGATAGCGAATTTCATGGAAAAGCATCCTGCATGCGCTGCTGCTACCAATTCTTCGGGATTGGTGCCGTCTTTGGCATCGCCAAACCTAGTTGCGAATGTGAATGGTGCATGGTTCAGCGCTTTGGTTTCTGTAGAAATAGTGCCTTTTCCTTCTTTGGCGCCCTGCCATTGTGCATTTGCGTATTTGCTCATGATTTTTATTTTTAAATGTTAAGAAATAAATTGTCTAAATGTCTTTTTCAAATATGCCGGCATCGCCAGTTTAGAAAATATTTTCTATTTCCCAAAACTCCCGTCACACACACGTAAACTTTCGGTAATTCAAGAATAGGTGAAATTAAGAAAGAGAATTTACGAGTTTGGTAAAAAAATAAGGATGGTGAAAACTACAAAATGAAAAAACCAATTATTTATTTTTTTACTCAGGAAATTCTGACGATCCTACTCTCACAATTCCCCTGCCATTTATTAAATGCCAGTTGTGAAAATCCTGCGGGGCATCCAGCCCGTCGCCATCCAAAATTTCCGTTCGGGTGCGGATCCGAACCGGTTTATCTGTGTAGAATTCTTCGCCGGTTCTGTGCCGGTCCCAATAGAGTTCCCTGCAATAGAGCGTGTCGCCCTTGGTATTAATAACCACCACGCTGTCTTTCAGAAACACTCTGCTTTCCGATTCGTTGTATTTTGCGTAATGTGCATCCATCGTACTTTCTATTCCCAGGCTGTCGTTGAAAAAATCGGCGTGAATGGTTTTGGTAAATTCAATATAAGGTACTGTTTCCTGGTGGCGCAGCATCAGGGGGGCTGTAATTCTTGATTTGGTTTTGCTGCCGATAGTGTAAATAATAGTGACGCCTTTGGCGGTTTCCACGCCTATGCCTTTGGCGGTAATTCTGTTGATATCCTCTAAAGAATTTTCGCAGGAAATGAAAAAACAACAGCAGAAGATAAATGAGGCAGGGAGCCAATCAGTATAGAATTTCTGAAATTTCATTTACAAAATATTGGGCAAAGGTAAAACCTGGCTATTGATATTTTTGCCTGATGAACCAGATATCGCTCAAAGAAAAACCAAGGCTTATTTTGTACATATTTTCTGTAAGATTATTATTATTATTTCCCCGGTTCAAATATTCAAATGCAAAACTCATGATACTGTATTGATGGTCGTAAAAACTGTGTTTTAATTTCAGCGGGAAAGCGCCGCCAATGCTGACACTATACACAGGAAGTGAATTTTCAACATCAATATAATCTTCTCCAAAAGAAAAACCAGCCCTGTATTTCACAAAATTGAAGTAGCCGGTAGAACTTGAGGTTGCCGGCAGATACTGAATCCCTAATTTGGCGTTCCAACTGTTTTTTACAAAATCCTTCTGGCCAAAAAAACGATAATTACTCCAATGTGTGGTTTCATAATCAGCGCCTGCTAATAAATGTTCGCTGGAATAAACCAGGCCGCCTCCAAAAGTCGCAGGCATTTGTACGTCTCCTTTTTGATGGCTGATATAAGAAACGGTATCAATGGGCTGTGAAGTCTGACTTTGATTATTATAATCGTAAGTTTCCAATAAATTCTCTTTATTACCCTTGTATTTTCTTTGCAATGATCCATAGGCGCCAAAGGCCAGCACTGCATTCTTTTTTATCCTTATGGTGTATTGAGCCCCGGCATCAAGGAAAATCCCTCCAAAATGAGTGGAAGATCCATAGTGGGTTTTATAATAGTAAGAAGAATCAAAAGAGCCGGCAAAAATTAAACGGGTGTCATACGTTTTTTCTCCAAAAAGATATCCTGTATTGAAACCGAGACTGAGATTGTGAAATCTCATGCCGGTGCCTATAAAGGCTTCATTCACTCCGCCGGAGCCTTCATAGGTGGAGACAGAGCTATCGGTAGATAATTCGGTATTTTGTATTTTATAATTGATTCTTGAAATGGGCTTCAATCCAAAAGCCATACCCCATGATACCTTGCTTTTCTGGGCTTTTTTATTACCCCTTAATAAGGGAAAGCCAAATTCAAGGTAGGGTATAATGCCGTTTTTGGATTTAAAACTTCCCTGGGGATCTTTACTTTTTAAATGCAATCCGTCGTATTCCAATCCTATATCGAGGGTAGAATAGATCAGGTCGCTATAGCTGGCAGGATTGACCGTATTAAGAGAAGTAGGATCTGTATAGGCAGCCGAAACACCTCCCATAGCGCGGTTGGCGATGTTTGCCTGCGGAACAAGCACGCCGATGCCATATCTTGAATAGGGCGAATTGAGCTGGGCAAAACTTATGAGCGGGAATGCAGCCAGTATAAAAAAAGTGAATTTAATTTTTGATATCCTCATTGTATTTGCTGATTGCATATAGGCCCTTAAGAATCAAATAGGGGTCGGCAAATATCTTATTTTTAAGATGCCTTACAAAATTGGCCGTATCTCCCCCGGTTAAAAGCACGTTAAATTTCTCAAATTTGTTTTTATATTCATCAATGATCCCATCAATTTCGGAAGCCATTCCCTGTAATACGCCACTGAGTATGTTCGTCTTTGTATCGTACCCGATAAGTGGAAAATTCCAGTCTTCTTTTACTATTGGCAATTTAGCAGTATAATCGTGCATCGACTTAAAACGCATTTGCATTCCGGGTGAAATACTTCCACCGATGAAGCTATTATATTTATTGATAAAATTGTAAGTAATACACGAACCGAGTGCGATTACCAGGTTGTTTTGATTCCTGTAAAAAAAAGAAGCATAGGCAGAAAGGGCAAGACGATCAGCGCCGATGGTTTCGGGTTTTGCTACCGGAGTAGTAAAAGGTAATTTGACTGAAGCATCTAATTTTACAAAAATACTTTTCTGACTCAATACTTTTTCGATTTCACCAGGATGATTAATGACCGAAGAAAGTATGGCATGGCCGGGTTGGTGTACGTCCAAAATATGATGAATCGTTTCGGACTGATCATTTTCCAGCACGCCGGTCTGGGTTAATTGATCATTTTCAAAAACACCATATTTTAAAAGGGTATTTCCAAAATCAAGACAAAGTGTTGTATCGTTCAAGGGATTAAAATTGTTACTGAATTATTTATTTTTAGTCCTAATGTTACGAAATATTGAATCCTGAGATATTTTTAAAATGCCCATTCATCTTCATCTTGCTTTTTAAAGATTCCATTCCTGCTACTACCGGCATTACTTTTGCCAAAAATCTTTTCAGGTATTCCTGCCTTTGCAATTCATTCATAAGAGTAAGGAATTCGTATTCTTCTTCCAGCGTCAATCCTACGCTGTGTGCTACATCATAACTCCATAAGTCTGCCTCTTTTTTATTCAAGGTGTTTTCAATATTCAATAACTGATGAAGTTTTTGAATGTTTTCAAGCAATTTATTCATCACCAGCCTTTTTCCATATTCGTGATTGTGAGGGTAATTCACAATGGCGCCGCTGTACAATTTTTCAGGCACGTTTTCAATCACTTCAAGAATACGAAAAACTTTAATGCCTCTTGTTTTTATATCCATTTCTCCTGTTTCATATTCCTTGCTTAATTCAATTATTTCCAGCAGCGTTCCCATCTCCTGCATCTTATTATTGATTACCACCGGTATTCCGAATAATTTTTTTTTCTCCATACATTCCCTGATCAATTGCTTGTATTTTGGCTCAAAAATATGTAGATTCAGTTTTTGATGAGGGAATACTACAATTGACAAGGGAAATATGGGAATAAAATTTGTCATTTAACAGGAAAAAAGGAATTAAGGTATTTGTTTGTTCACTGCAATATATTCTGAAGGCCATTGCATTTTGCAAATTACAGTTAAATATATTTTTTAAAAATAAAAACTAAGAAGTTAAAAGCAATAGTTTTATTTGGCTTCCTGGCTAACCGCTGAATTTCGGATTCTTAATTAAAAAAAATGAAAAATGAACAGAAAAAAAGTGATCCAAACTTTAATGAAGGAAAAAAAATTATCCCGGTATCTTGAGATTGGCGTTTTTACTGGTCACATCTTTTTTATGATAAAAAGCAGATTCAAAATAGCAGTTGACCCATGTTTCCAATTTAATCCCTTAAAGAAATCAGGGAAGCTTTTTTTAAACCCCTTTAATCTATTCAATAAATATTTTGAAAAAGCCAGCGATGATTTTTTCGGGGAAAATGCACCGGATATTTTTAAAAATGACCTGTTGGAAATTGCACTGATTGATGGAATGCATGAGTATATCTATGCCTTAAGAGACGTAGAAAATACTTTAAATTATTTAACGAAAAATGGAATAATTGTTTTGCATGATTGTAATCCTCAAAAAAAAGAGGACGCAGTTTCTTTTGAAGAATGGAAAGCAAGAAATTTTAAAGGAATCTGGAATGGCGATGTATGGCGTACGATATTGAACTTGCAAAGTTTGCGCGATGACTTAAACGTATTTACTTTGGATTGCGATCATGGACTCGGCATAATTACCCGTGGCAAAGCGAAGAATAAATTAAATTATTCCTTGCAGCAAATTGAACAATTTTCGTTTGAAGATTTTGACGCAAATCGGGAATCGTGGATCAATTTAAAGCCTGCGGATTATTTTTATGAATATTTTCAATTGAAAAGATAAACCTTGCCCTATATGTTTCCGGTTTGAGATCTGAAACTACGATTTCCTTTTTTCATTTTGCCACCATTTATAAGCCACCACGCCAATCGCCAGGTAAGGAACGATCATGAGGTAAATAATACCATTATTAAATCCCTGGGCGGGTTTGTCTCCCATCTGCATCACCGTTTTGGCGCAGATGGAACACTGGGCAAATACTCCTGAACTAAAGAAAGAAAATGCAGCAATTAATATGATTATGAAGAGAGTTTTTTTCATTGTTTGCTGTTGCAAATATACGTCGAAAAGGCCGGGGTTAAAAAAGTTTATTATTTTTTGAAGTAACTTCATCGCGATTTGTGACAAATTAGTTTATTCCATTTCTTATAATTAATCGAATTTATGGAGCATCACGCGACGCACAGCCTTGACAATTTTAAAAATTATGTGGGTATCAAATTCCAGTTGTACAACAGTCTTTTTACTTCTCTCCCTTTTTACCGGATTGAAAAGACAGGAATGCTTCTGTCATTGTTTTTAAATATCTGCGAAGAAGGGTATAAAAAGAAATACAGCCCGGCGGAAATTATTGATGAATTTTTTCTGAAGGATACTTCTTTCAAATCCGAATCCGAAAAACTGGATCTTCTTTTTCGTTTTATACAATTTGTAGAACGCCAGGTGGTGCTCTTTGATGCATTGGAAGATGCGGCTTTTAAATATGTGCATGATACTACGGGTACCGGCACTTTGAAGCAACTGGAAGTGGAAGCCGTACAGTTTAAAAAAGAAAAAGAGCTGGTAAAAAAGCTGGGAAATTTTTCAGTAGAAATAGTGCTTACTGCTCATCCCACCCAATTTTATCCGGGCTCAGTTTTAGGTATCATCAATGATCTGTCTAAATCACTTTCAGAAAATAATACTGCTAAGATCAATATGTATTTGCAGCAATTGGGAAAAACGCCTTTTTTCAAAAAAGAAAAACCGACTCCTTTCGATGAAGCGATGAGCCTCGTATGGTATCTTGAAAATGTATTTTTCCAGGCAGCCGGGCGAATTGTTTCCTTTTTACAAAGCCAATATCCGGAAGTGGATTATCAAAATAACCCTGTTATTAAAATGGGTTTTTGGCCAGGCGGCGACAGGGATGGGAATCCTTTTGTAGATACTGAAACCACGTTGAACGTAGCAGATGCCTTGAGGGGCGCTATCATCAAATGTTATTACACCGAAATCAGGAAGCTGAGGCGCCGCCTTACTTTCAAAGGAGTAGATGTGCTTTTGCTCGAATTGGAAAAGCAATTGTATAACAATATTTTTATTCCCGGAAATCGCACGGAAATTACCAAAAAGGACATCCTGAAGGTTCTCAATAAAGTAAGGGAGATTCTGATCTATCAACACAATGGGCTGTTTTGCCATTTGATTGACGGGCTTATCAATAAGGTTCATATTTTCGGTTTGTATTTTGCTTCGCTTGACATCAGGCAGGATAGTTCCATTCATAAAAAAGTGTTTACAGCGCTGGCAGCTTCCGGTTCCTTTTTCCCTTCTGATTACGATAAATTAAGTGATGACAAAAAGATTGAATTCCTTACGAAAAATACGAAGGAAATTCCTGAAAAAGATTACGGGGATCCTATTATCAACGACACTTTCAAAAGTATCAGGGCCATTAAATTAATTCAGCAATATAATGGCGAGAGAGGTTGTAACCGGTATATTATCAGCCATGCTGAAGCCTCTTTGCATGTATTGCAGATTTATGGTTTGTTTATTTTATGTGGATGGAAAAAAGAAAAACTAAAAGTGGACATTGTACCGCTCATCGAAACCATCAGCGACCTTCAAAATTCTGTTCCGATAATGAAAACATTATTTGAGAACAAAGAATACCGTGAACATTTGAAACGCAGAAATAACGTGCAAACTATTATGCTTGGTTTTTCTGATGGTACCAAAGATGGCGGCTACCTTATGGGAAACTGGTGTATTTACAGGGCTAAGGAAGAACTTACGGCTATTTCCAAAGAATATGGAATAGAAGTAGTGTTTTTTGACGGGCGCGGCGGCCCGCCGGCAAGAGGTGGTGGGAAAACCCATAAGTTTTATGCGGCAATGGGAAAAAATATTTCTAATAAGGAAATACAATTGACCATCCAGGGGCAAACCGTAAGCTCTAATTTTGGAACCGTAGATTCGGCGCAATACAACCTGGAACAATTATTAAACGCGGGCATTTCCAATGACATTTTTTCTGACAGGCATATCCGGCTGGAAAAAGAGGAAGAAGATTTGTTGCAGAATCTCTCGGAGGAAGGATTTCATGCTTACACTGCATTAAAAAATCATCCCTATTTTATGGACTACCTGGTGCAGGTGAGCCCTTTGAAATTTTACAGCGATACCAATATTGGCAGCCGGCCGACTAAAAGAAAAAAAGGCAAGATGAACATGGAAGATTTGCGCGCCATACCTTTCGTGGGTTCATGGAGCCAGATCAAGCAAAATGTTACCGGGTATTATGGCGTGGGAAGCGCTTTACAAAAAATGGAGCAGTTAGGAAAATTTGGGCGGTTTAAGAAATTGTACCAGGATTCTTTGTTTTTCAGAACATTGATTGATAATTGTGAGATGACAATGAAGAAATGCTATTTCCCGCTTACTGAATATTTATCAAAAGACAATAAGTTCAGCGAAATCTGGAACATGATCTATGAAGAATATGAGATCACCAAAAAATATCTTTTTAAACTTACAGGCAACAATGAACTGATGTCAGATTACCCCGTGGAACAGCTTTCTGTAGATATGCGCGAAAAGATGATATTGCCTTTGGTTACCATTCAGCAATACGCGATGATGAAGATCCGTGAAATAGAGCAGGAACAAATAAAAGATTCGCTGAGGCCTACTTACGAAAAACTGGCCATGCGCTGTTCATTCGGGATTATTAATGCAGGAAGAAATTCAGCGTAAAAACATTGTAACAAATAAAGAAACTCTAAGAATTTTTTATTGGCTTGGATACTTTTAGATAATAAAAAAATTGGTGGGAAAAGGTTCCTTGTAAATGGAGCTGTTATAGTAAATCAATAAATTGTAAATAATTTAATTTCCTTACTATCCTGATTTTTCTTCGTTTCTTTTCACCAATAAAAACCAATCCTTATCCAGGGCCATATACCCAATATCATAACAAAAAAAATAAATATGGCCTTTTTGGGTTGTATAAGTATGTGTTATGTATTTAAATTGAAATCCTTTTTCCAGTAATTTTTCTTTTGTAGTATTGACCTTATCTTCTTTGGGTTTGAAAAAACTTTCCAGTACCCTGCGGTTTTTTCCCAGCGCATTATTGATGTTCCTTACCAAATTATTTTTCGAAGCCTTTAGCTGGTTGTTGTAGGAATTGCGGCAATAATCATCGCAGAATTTCTTGTCAGTACGTCCTTTCAGCGGTCTGTCGCAGTTGCGACAAGTAGCAGTTTCGCTGGCTGTCATGATGTTTGGTATTAATTAGAAAAGAAAGTTACTATTTAATTTTCAAGTACAACCGTTTACAAACGGTTATATCCAACTATAAACGAATAAAAACCGAATAACGCATTTGAGCCATAGCATCTTTGCAGTGTTGATGAAAAAACAAATCATCAACTGAAATAAAAACATTTTTAAAAACCGTTTGCCGGATAACGGCAGGCACAAAACGTAAAGTCATGAATGCATTAAAAAACAAAGTTCAATTGATTGGCAATTTAGGGAATGCTCCTGAAATCAAAAACACTGAAAATGGGAAAAAGCTGGCAAAATTTTCGATCGCTACCAACGAAACGTATTACAATGCCAAAGGTGAAAAAATAGTGGAAACCCAATGGCACAATTTAATTGCGTGGGGAAAGGTGGCTGAGCTTGCGGAAAAATATCTTAACAAGGGTACCGAGGTGGCCATTGAAGGAAAATTGATGAATAACAATTACACCGATAAGGAGGGAAACAAAAGGTATTCTACTGAAATCCAGGTACACGAATTATTGTTACTTGGAGGCAAGCCGGTAGCTTAGTTTTTCGGCCACGGATCACAACAGCGGTTTTAAGAAACAGAATTTAGAAAGAAAATTGAATTTTATATCAAGTGTGAATCCGTGGCTTTTTTACACGATTATTGTATTATTTCGGATATATTCATTTTCTATATTTTATATTTGAAGTAATAGTTTGGTTCTCTGCTTTTTAGAGAATACTTTTTTAAAAAACTAAAACTATCTGTTTAAAAAATGGAAAATTCAAACATGGTAGAACATAATGAAATTTTTGACCTCGCCTTCCGGTTTGTAACCGAAACGAATGAAAATATTTTTCTTACCGGAAATGCGGGAACCGGAAAAACCACATTTCTAAAATACCTGAAAGAAAATTGTTCCAAAAATATCATCGTGGCAGCGCCAACAGGAGTGGCGGCCATCAATGCGGGTGGAGTTACTTTGCATAGTTTGTTTCAATTACCATTTCATCCCTTTTTACCTAATCCGGCAAACAAAAGCGAATTGCTGGGCAAAATGAAATTTGTGAAACGCCGGCAGGAAATCCTGCGGAAAATGGAATTACTGGTTATTGATGAAATAAGCATGGTACGCTGCGACACGATGGACGCGATTGATACGATTTTAAGATCAGTGCGCAGAAGGCATGACCTGCCTTTTGGAGGCGTACAATTGTTGTGTATTGGTGATTTATATCAGTTGCCACCTGTAGTCCCAAGGCATGAATGGAGTATATTACAGGAATATTATGCTTCTGAATTCTTTTTTGACAGCCTGGTAATAAAAGAGCAATTGCCCATGCTGATCGAACTCAAAAAAATTTACCGGCAAAAAGAAGATTCCTTTGTCTATCTTTTAAATAAGGTTCGAAATAACCAAATGAACCCGGACGATTTCGAAGACTTGCACCAAAGATTCTTTCCTGATTTTCGTCCTACACTGGAAGAAAAATATATCACTCTCACTTCACATAATAACCAGGCAGACCTGGTTAATGCCCGTGAATTGCATAAACTATCAACAGCCCCGTTTACCTATGAGGCCCAAATAAAAGAAGACTTCCCTGAAAGTATGTATCCTGCAGAGGGTACATTGATTTTAAAAGAAGGCGCACAGGTGATGTTCCTAAAAAACGATTCAGAAAAAAGATACTTCAATGGCAAAATCGGGATCATCAAAAGATTGGAAGAGGAGGAAATTGTAGTGGATTGTGATGGTTTTGAAATTAACGTGCCGCCTGAAACATGGGAAAATACCCGCTATGCCGTAAATAGAAATGATGGTAAACTGGAGCAGGAAGTTTTGGGAACCTTTACTCAATTCCCATTGCGGCTTGCCTGGGCAATCACAATTCATAAAAGCCAGGGGCTAACATTCGAAAAAGTGATGATAGATGCCGGAGCCGCATTCAGCAGTGGCCAGGTATATGTGGCTTTAAGCCGCTGTACTAGTTTGGATGGGATTATCTTATTATCAAGAATCCCTTCTTCTGCAATTTATAGTAATGAAAATGTGATCAACGGCCACAGAACTCTTAGCCCCAAAGGGTCGTTGGCAGAAAGATTTGAAGGGGCAAGACAAGTTTTCACCCAGCAATTATTGGAAAATATATTTTCCTTCGATGAAATCAACACACTGGTTGAAGTTCTGGAATTCAGGATCAATGAACAGAAAGAAAAGCTGAACAAGGAGTCTTTGAAATGGATAAATGAGCTCAAAAGTTCGTTTACTGCTGACAGAAAGGTTGGTTTAAATTTTATCAGGTATATACGGGATTTGATGAAACAGGAACCGGTGATTGAAAAAAATAAAACTTTACAAAAAAGAATTAATGACGCGGCCAATCATTTCATACCCAGGTTTTTGGCGTTCCAGGATGCCATTCAAAATCATCCATTAGTATCAGAACACAGGGAAGCAGCAACGATCATCAACGAATACCTGAATCAATTATTACTGGCGGTTCATCTTCAAAATTATTTTCTCCAATATTGTAAACAATCTTTTTCAGTTACCACTTTCTTACAACACAAGATAAAATATGAACTTCCCCGCCTGAAAGTTTCGGTGTATGCAAGTGGTAAAAAACAATCTTTATCGGATGTTCCTAATACTGAATTGTATGACAGTTTAAAAAGCTGGCGCGATGAAATTGTGGAGGAAACCGGTTTGCCAATTTACATGATAGCCAATCAGAATGCCTTGAAAGAAATTGCCACTTACCTGCCCTTTACAAAAAAAGAT
>JBIQMJ010000106.1:0-13018 GCA_044463445.1 Segetibacter koreensis | reverse complement strand
GTGTTTTCCAATAGATTTCTCCAAATATGTGAAAATTTCATGCGATCATTTTGAGTTCTTGGACTCCACATGGCAGGCCCCTTGCTTTTATTCAGCATTCGAAACTGTATCATGCTCTTATCTGAGACAATCCCTGAATAACCTCCTAAGGCGTCTATTTCTCTAAGAATCTGGCCTTTTGCGATTCCACCCATAGCAGGATTGCAACTCATTTGAGCCATGTTCTGCATATTCATGGTGATAAGTAAGGTTTTGCTGCCGAGATTGGCAGCAGCAGCAGCCGCTTCGCAGCCAGCATGCCCAGCTCCTACCACTATTACATCATATTCCTGAAACATTTTGCAAAAATACCGAAATGTAATTTTTCTATGGAATTTGTTCCACGTGAAACGGGAAAGGAATGTTTCACGTGGAACATCATAAAAGAGCCAGGTAATAATCTTCTTTTTGTCGCATTTTTCTTTTTTCTTCAGTTGTGTGATCAGGATAGCCACAAAGGTGTAGAATGCCATGAATTATTACTCTGTAAAGTTCGGTCAGGAAAGGAATTTGAAGTTGTTTTGCATTTTCAGAAACTCTTTCTATACTGATGTAAATTTCAGAAACAATAGGGAGAGAGGTATTAGATAGTGTAAAAGTTAAAATATCAGTCAGGGTATTATGCTTAAGATATTCTTGGTTTAATTTTAGCAAGAATTCATCAGTACAAAAAATGTAAGATACAGATCTAAAAGTCACTTCTTCTTCCGCAAAAATTCGTGCGATGAAAGATTTAATTAAGAGTTTGTTCTTTAATTTCAATTTTATATTATGATTATTGAAAGTAACTGTACCCAAACTAAAGGAATTTAAAATTTATTGATCTAAAATTATCAGATGAACTAATGAAGTTATCAGAAGTAAAAGCAGGTACAAAAGTAAAAATTAAGTCTTTTGAAAACCATGAAATTGTATTAAAGTTAATGGAGATGGGGTGCCTGCCTGAAGAAGAAATAGTAGTATGGAAAAAAGCGCCCCTGGGGGATCCAATTTATGTATTAGTAGCGGGTTATTCTTTAAGCCTGAGATTGGATGAAGCAGAGCAGATCTTTGTTGATCTTATTAATCATTGAAACCTGAAAAATGGATATTGGTTTATATTTCGGTTCTTTTAATCCGGTTCATAATGGGCATTTGATAATTGCAAATTTTGTGGCTAACTATACTTCTTTGGAACGAGTATGGTTCGTGGTTTCTCCTCAAAGTCCATATAAACAGCAGGCCTCTCTTATTAATGAGCACCATCGCAAGCATTTAATTGACCTGGCCATCGAGGGAGAAAAAAAATTACGGTCATCCAATATTGAATTTAAACTTCCTAAACCTTCCTACACTTCTGAAACTCTTCTTTATTTAAGCGAAAAATATCCACAACACCGGTTTTCAATTATACTCGGAAGTGATAGCTTTCAAAACATAAGCAATTGGAAAAATTCTGCCTATCTGCTTGAGAATTATTCTTTTTTTATTTATGAAAGACCTGGGTTTAAGGCTAAACCTGAAATGTTAAATGAAAGAAGAATAGTATTAAAAGCTCCTTTATTGCAAATTTCAAGTACGCAAATCAGAAAAATGATTAAGGAAAACAAATCTATCCGGTTTTTGGTTCCAGATATAATTAAAGAAGAAATTGAAAATCAACAATTTTATAGTGGCGGAACAAATAAATAGGATTCTTAACTGGTTTTTAGGTGTGAATCAAATAGTTTATTTCTTTGGTGGATTATTATTTCTGTTTTTCCTGTTATGATTTGGCCGCTGGTTGTTACCGTTAACAGGAGCTTTTTGATGATTTTTAAGATAATTTTTATTGGAACCGGTATTTTTCCTTTTTTTGAAATTTTTGTCCAAAGATTTTAAACTTATCTGTCCTACCACATCCACAAATTCGGGTTCTACTTCTTTCGGTTTTTCACTGATAATTTCCACAACTTCCAGCGCTGCGGGTTTAATTCCTTGCTTGTTTTGCTCCTTAATTTTTTTTACAGATTCAATAGTCAGAGGATAATGTTTGGTAGAATCTGCCATAGTGTACCACATCAGATTACGAAAAATATCCTTTTTAACTAAAAAAGCACGCCCTTTGGCCACTTCTATTACATCCGCATCATCGGGAAAATATTGCAGGGCATCCAAATAAGTGTCGAGCTCATAATTCAAACAGCATTTAAGTCTGCCACACTGACCACTTAATTTGGTTTGATTAATGCTAAGGTTCTGATAGCGAGCCGCATTTGTATTAACACTTTTAAAATCTGTTAACCAGGTACTACAGCAAAGTTCACGTCCACAGCTCCCTATTCCACCAATTTTTCCCGCCTCCTGACGTGCACCGATTTGTTTCATTTCTACCTTAACCTTAAATTCATTGGCATAAAGTCGGATTAATTCTCTAAAATCAACTCTTTCATCGGCTATATAATAAAAAGTAGCCTTTCTTGAATCTGCCTGTATTTCCACTTCTGACATCTTCAGATTTAGATTTAACTGCCGGGCAATCGCTCTGCTTCTTATTAATACCTGGCGTTCACGAAGTTTGGTCTCTTTCCATTTTGCAATGTCGCTGTCAGTTGCTAATCTTAAGATTCTTTTAAAATCTGAATTATTTTCGTCAAGCTTCTTCTTTTTTAGTTGAAGCCTTATTAATTCGCCCGTCAGATTTACAGTTCCGACATCAAAACCGCTTACACCTTCCACGGTTACAATATCCCCTTTAGAAAAGGTGCTTGACGTGGTATTCCGATAGAAGTCCTTTCGGCTTCCCTGGTTAAATGTTATTTCGATTATCTTACAGGCATCTTCTTTATAATCCAAAGGAAGATCTGCCAACCAATCATATACATTTAATCGATTACACCCGCCTGAACTGCACCCGCCATTACTTTTGCAACCGTTGGGTTTTCCTGTTCCACAAGACGTACATCCCATATAATAACTTAAAAAAATAAATAAAAAATAGATTCAGAAGTAACCTAACAACAATAATTAAAAATCCTTTCCCTAAAAAAATTAATTAAATACAAGGAAATAAAATTATGATTTTCGACAAAGTAAATATAGATAAAGCTATCTAAAATTTATAAAAATCTTCATTAGGAATTTTCTATCAATAAACCAAAATTACCGAATTATCCTTAATAATATGAAAAAAACGGATGGTCAGGGAATGGAATAATAATTTAGCATGGGCATTTCTTTCAATAAAGTAAACGGCTTTTCCGAGTTCTTCTATCATGGATTGACGGGCTTCAAAAGAACAAATTTTATTGAGCCTTGTTGAGAAATCAAGATCCTTTTTGGGGATGAGGTTTAAACTTTCTTCGTTTAAGTACCCAGTTCTGATCGCTTGTTCCAGTAAATGAATAAAATATTTTAAAAAAGTTTTTTGTTTTTCCCTGCCAGCCTTGCTTATTTCTTCAATCCATTTTAACTGGGAGCTCACATTATTTTTTACTATTACATTCAGCCAGTCCCGTACCTGCGACTGAAGATCTTCTTCAGGGTTTTCCAATAATTGTAAAGCTTCACGATAATTACCTTCTGAAAGGGCAGCAATTTGAGAAGCTTTTTCAGGATCAACATTATATTCGCTTACTATAACTTTTTTTATCTCTTCATTTTCCAAAGAGGGAATTTTTATGAGTTGGGTCCGTGAAAGAATCGTGGGTAATATGGCTTCTTCATCTTCCGCAACCAGGATAAACAGCGTATCAGGAGGCGGTTCTTCAATTAGCTTGAGTAATTTATTTCCTTCTTTCCCAAGATATTCAGGCATCCACATAATTAAAATCTTATAATTGCTCTCAAATGCCTTAAGACTTAATTTATGCGAAATATCATCACATTCAAATACCGTAATATTTCCTTGCTTGTTAACCGGATTTTCAATTTTAGATTTTGAGTTTTCCTTTAAAAAATCGATCCAGTCTGTTACATTGTTATAAGGAAATTGCTGAATAAATTCACGCCATTCGCCTATGTAATCAGTACTCAAAACCCGGTCGTGGCGACTGTCTCTTTTTAAGGCGGGATAGGAAAAGTGCAGATCAGGGTGAATTAACTGATTTACTTTTTTGCATGAATTACATTCGCCGCAACTATCTTCTAAATTAGTAATCGCTTCTTTCGTAATGTTTTCTTCGCCAAATAAAAATTCTTCTTTTTGGTTTGTTTGCTGTCTGTTTATTTTTTCACACAAAATATATTGAGCAAAGGCAATAGCCAACGGCAAAGCGCCACTTCCCTCCTTCCCCAGAAAAAGGAGAGCATGTGAAAGCCGGTTTTTTTGAACCAGGTTTTTTAATTTATTCTTTGTGGATTCCTGGCCGATAACCTGGTTAAATTGCATGCAAAAAAAAGATTAACGCGATTAAAAAAAAGAAATCAATGGCTCAGGTAGCCTAATAATTTTTCATAGGCCGCTTTTCCTTTAGCATCCGGGTTATTGGGAATTAGCCTGTCCTTGTTAAAGAACACTGTAAGAAAATTTCCATTTTCATCAAATAAAAACTTAGTAAAATTCCATTTGATCGGGTCAGTAAAGCCGTGATTTTCTGCATCGGCAACTATAAATTTATAGATCGGGGCCATATCATCGCCTTTTACTGAAACCTTTGCTGCCATTGGAAATGTTACGCCATAATTTTTTTTACAAAATTCAGCGATTTGATCGTTGGTTCCAGGTTCCTGCCCTGCAAAATTATTAGCGGGGAAGCCTACGATAACCAATTGGTCTTTATATTTTTTATATAAATTTTCGAGGTCTTCATATTGAGGAGTATTGCCACATTTTGAAGCCGTGTTTACCACCAATATTTTCTTTCCTTTGAATTGGGAAAAATCTATGGCGCCTCCCAGCAAGCCTGGTACTTTAAATTGATAAATTGATTTGGCTTTGAACGTTCCGGATGTGGGAGATGGAATCATAAAGGAAAATAATAGTAAAGAAATTAATGCAAAGAATATCTTTTTCATATTTTTTTTATAAAGATAACGATTCAGATAAAAAAGCTTTGGTAAAGATTCAATGACAAATAAAGAACTTTGTTTTAATAAATAAGTACTTTATGACAATAAATAAAAGCCATCTGCAGAAAAAAATTGATTCCATTTTAAAAAAGTTTGAAACAAAAGCAGTCATCTTCGACCTCGATGGAACTTTGTTAGACAATAATTCTTTTCACCGCAAAACATGGGAAGCTTATTTGAAAAACATGGGAAAATTGATTTCTGAAGAGGAATTTAATGCTCATATAAACGGACGTACAAATAAGGATGCAGTCGAATACATTTATGGAAGAAAAATGAGTGAAGAAGAATCTACCAAATACACCCTGGAAAAAGAGGCGTTGTATCGCCAAATTTATAAATCATTTATTAAACCTGTTCCCGGATTGTTGAATTTTTTAGAGATACTGAACCAAAAAAATATTCCTATGGCGATTGCTACTTCTGGCATTCAGCCCAATATAGATTTTATGTTTGAAAATATTCCTATTAAAAAATACTTCAAAGTAATTTTAAATTCTTCTCACATTACCAACGGAAAACCACATCCGGAAATTTATTTAAAAACCGCATCCCTACTTAATATTTCACCAGAAAATTGTTTGGTTTTTGAAGATGCTGTGGTAGGAATTAATTCAGCAAAAGCTGCAGGAATGAAAGTGATTGCAGTAGCCACCACTCAAACAAAAGAAGAGCTTTCCATTGCTGATATGATTGTGGACGACTTTAATTTTTGAAACCTTGTTAAATAGTGAACGGACAAATAAGGCTAATTTTTATTTTAGTTCTAAAAACTATCACCGTTCATAACAACCTATATCTGGTTTTGAATCTCTTAATTTATCATCCAGATCATAAAGAAAAGGAGTTTTTGCACCTGCATCAACAGCGGATGAGATGGGATTTTTATTAAAATGGAAATCAAAAATATTTTTGGAAACATTGATGCTGTCAAACAGCGGTTGCTCGTTTTTTATGGAAGAAATAAAAGCGGCATTGGGTATTTCATCTTTAGCCTTATACAATACATGATCAAAGTAAACAGAGAAGGCAGAGGAACCTTTTTTATCAATTGCAATTTCATTATCTACCGTTCCTCCCTCCCCCCAAAAAATGCAATTTTGAAATAAGGCATTCAGAGCCGAAGTTGAACTACCTGCATCCGGCACGTAATTGTAAATGTTCAAAACCGGCTCCTGGTGTGAAATAAAATCAGTTCCGTAAGACACAACGGTACAATTAATGAAGCGGTAATTGCCTCCAAATTCCAAATTTATATTTTTTCCGCAGTTGCTAATGAGACAATTATCGGCATTAATATTCGTATTGATCCCCATAATTCCTGCATCGTAAATATTATTAATAATGCTTCGTGATAAACTCAATTTGGGCTGGGAAGTGCCTGAAAGATTTTGTGCGACAATTCCCTGGTAGGCATTTTTGATAATCGTATGGATCATTGAATTATTTTCGCTGGAATTTCTGAAATAAATTCCCGGCCAGCTTGCAGGCAAATCTTTGTAATCTTCATCCAGCCTGTCTCCTGAAAAAATTATTGGTTCCTCTTTCGTTCCGGTTGCCATTAAAGTTCCATCTACTAAAAAAGGAGCGTCTGCGTGTAAAAATATTTTTGTTCCGGCTTCAATATGTAAAGTGGCGCCGGTATCTATTTGTACTCTTCCTAAAATTACGTAAGGCAAGGTTTTGGTCCAGGTTGTATTTTCTTTAATAATTTGATTTTTCAAAAAAATGGCGTTTTGCCCATACGCCCTGAGTTGCACTATTTTTTTATTTCCATTGTAATTTATCTGAATGCTATCGCTAAGAATAAAAGGAAGTGTGGACGAGGACGGATCTACATTTACCTGCACAAACACATAAATGCTGTCGTTACGGTTTATTTCTAAATTGTTTGCTTCCGGTGCGGCAATTCCATCAACATTTATTTTAAAAGGAGAAGAAGATCCGCCGTAAAGTTTTACACTTGAAATCCGGAGTTTTTGATTGTTATTATTAAAAATTTTAAAAGCCTGTGTTACCGAACCAACATTTGTAAAAACGGTATCAAAAGCCAATGTATCTGCACTGGTGAATAATGAGGCATCAGGGCTGGTGATGAAAGAATCTTTCCTGCATGAAAAAAGAAAAAGAATGGAAGAGAATATTATAATGACTGATTTCAAACTGTTTTATTAATTATTGATTTTTAATTATTATTTCCAATTTAAACCAGAACTCTTTCTATTTTTTCAAAACCTTTATCAGCAGGTAGGCCGTTCCATAAGATTTTATATATCGTTTCAGCAATGGGCATTTCTGCCTTCACTTTATTGTTGATCAGAAACATACACTTACTGGCATTGTATCCTTCAGCCACCATACTCATTTCCAGTTGCGCAGATTGAACCGAATAGCCTTTTCCAATCATGTTTCCAAAAGTACGGTTCCGGCTGAAGAGTGAATAACAGGTTACCAGCAAATCACCAAGATACACTGAAGCGGCATAATTAGTTCTCACTTTTGGGTGTTTAGTGGAACCGGTATGTTCAATTGTGCCGACTTCTACATTTTCGATACCGGCCTTTCTTAAAAATCCTGCCATTTCATCTGCACTATTGGCAATTAAAACACTCAAAAAATTATCGCCATATTCAAGCCCATGAGCAATGCCGGCGCCAATTGCATAGATATTTTTGAGAACTGCCGCATATTGAACACCATAAATATCCGAATTGCAAATTGGGTTCAGATAAGGGGTTTTAAAAAAACCGGAAATCTCTTTGGTTGTTTTAGCATCAATTCCAGTGAATGTGAGATAAGATAATTTTTCAGCCGCAATCTCTTCTGCGTGACAGGGTCCGAGTACTGTGAAATAATTTTTTAGTGAAAACTCAAACTGGTCCTTCAGATATTCATTCAGCAAAATATTTTTATCAGGAATAATTCCTTTTACTGCCGATACAATTTTTTTTGTTTTAAAAGCGGAGGGAGATAAATTTTTCAAAATACTTTCCACAAACGCAGATGGGATAACGATTATAATCACATCGCTTTTTTGAATTACTTCCTGTGCGCTGCTTGAAAAATTAATAAGTCCTGTATCGAATAAGGTATTGCTTAAATAATGTGGGTTGTACCTGCGTCTTTTGAAACTATTAATATTGGAATCACTTCTAACCCACCAATTAATCTGATTTTTATTATCAGTCAATATTTTCGCGATGGCGGTACCCCAGCTTCCGCTTCCTATAATTCCGAAATTCATGATAAATTTAATTTTTCTATGGCGATTTGTGCTGCTATCTGGCTCGCATCTTTTTTATTAAAGGCTTTTGCTTCAGCCACTAATACGCCATCTACCATTGCCCCGATTGTAAACAATCTCCGACCGTTTTCGAGGCTTTCATCCAATGTTTCAAATTCTAGTAATTTACCATTTTTGTTGGCCCAGCCGTATAATTTATTTTTTTGATTAATATCCAGGTTTTCCAAATCCTGCATAAATAAATGTGGCGTAATGATTCTTTCCGTTACCCATTTTTTTGTCTGTTCATATCCTTTGTCAATATAAACAGCGCCTGCAAGCGCTTCCAGTGTATTTCCAAAAATTTGCGATATTTTTAGTGAATGATCAAAGTGATTATAAAATGTAATCTTTTTTAACCCAATTTTTACTGCAATCTCATTGAGCTGATTGCGGTTCACCATTTTACTTCTCATCTCGGTTAAAAACCCTTCATCTTTATAAGGATATCTCATAAAAAGATAATCTGCTACAATGGTGCTGATAACGGCATCTCCGAGGTATTCAAGCCTTTCATTGTTTTCGTCTGAGCCTTCCCTCACCGAGCGATGGCTGAGTGCGGTTTGGTAAAGGTTTAATTGCCTGGGAGAAAATCCAAGGACATTACGGAGTTGTTTACGAAAATTCCGGTTATCAGCCGATAGAAAGATGTTTTTCAAAAACTGCACCTGAAACAATTACATTTATGGATAAAATTAAAGAAAATTTATTCTATAAAATAGTGCTTCAACTTTTTAGGGAAAACTACTTCTGCAATTCCTCCCAATATTCTGCTGCCCTTCTTGTATGGGGAATCACTATTGTGCCCCCGACAATGTTGGCTACTGAAAATATTTCATACATCTGTTCAGTGGTTACTCCCAATTCTTTGGATTTTCCCAAATGATATTTAATGCAATCATCGCAACGCAAAACCATGCTGGCCACTAATCCGAGCATCTCTTTGGTTTTTTTATCCAAAGCTCCGTCTTCATAGGTATTGGTGTCAAGGTTCCAGAGGCGTTTCATCACCAGGTTATTTTTGCTCAAAATAACTTCGTTCATTTTTTCGCGATAGTCATTAAATTCTTTTATTAATTCTGACATAGATAATTATTTTAAAAAAAAAGAAAGGTCCTCCCATGTAAATGATAGAATTTCAGTTACAAAGTTATTGTTAACCGGAAAAGATCTTTCTAAAATCTTCCGATATTATTTATATCATCATCTAAGGATTTATCGGGTAACCTGTTCAACTGGGCCTTAATGAGGAAATAGCTGGTGATGGCGAAAGTAAATCCCACAAGAATAATGGAGATTATATTATCAGCGCCAAAGATCATTACACCTGCAACGAGCCCAACCAATTCTGAAGCGATCCAGGCTACAATGGTATATATTTTCCAGGTAATTGGTTTGAGCCCTTTTTGTGTGGCAATTTTTCCAATTTCTTTGGTTAAAAAATAAAGTATAATCAGATCGAGCATGGTAAATTAATTTTGTAAATCTGGTAAACCATCAGACCAGGGAAATATCGAAATTTACCAACTGCACAAATTCTTCCAGCCGGCGGTCAATATCTCTTTTTGAAATTTCTTTTAAACGCTGAGGCCCAAAAGCTTCTACACAAAAACTGGCCATAGCCGATCCCACTATGATAGCGGTTTTCATATTTTCAAAACTGGTATTTTGAGTATGATCAATATGGCCGATAAAGCCTCCGGCAAAGGCGTCTCCTGCCCCGGTAGGATCAAACACATCTTCTAAGGGCAATGCCGGAGCAAAGAAAACCTCATCTTTATGAAATAGCAATGCACCATGTTCTCCTTTCTTTATTATCAAAAAACGCGGACCCATTTTCAATATAGACTTAGCGCTTTTTACGATTGAATATTCGCCGCTAAGCTGGCGGGCTTCACTATCGTTGATCAGCAAAACATCAACCTTTTGCAAAACTTTTTTCAGATCTTCCATTGCTGTTTCCATCCAGAAGTTCATGGTGTCCAAAACAACAAGTTCTGGCCTGGTGTGCAATTGTTCTATCACGCTCAGTTGCAGGCTGGGCATAAGGTTTCCCAACATTAAGTATTTTGCACCCTGAAATTGATCAGGAACTTTTGGTTTAAAATTCGCCAACACGTTCAGGTCGGTAACTAATGTATCTCTTGAATTCATGTCAAGATGGTATTTGCCACTCCAGAAAAATGATTTTTGATCAGGAACAATTTCAACACCGGCAAGGTCCACGCCGCGCCGTTTTAATTCATTCATTTCTTCTTCCGGAAAATCATTTCCAACAATTGATATTTGCTGAATCGGCTGGGTTAAATGGCTGGCGGAATAAGCTACATAAGTACCCGAGCCACCAACAATTTTATCCGTTTTTCCGAAAGGAGTTTCAATAGCATCGAAGGCCATCGAACCCAAAGAAATTATTGCCATAAGAAGTTTTTCTTTTTAATCGGTGCAAATGTAAAAGATAATAGCGGATTGCCTTTCTACATAATTTTTAATTGGAAAATGGCCGCCAGCCATCGGGGGGAAATAAAAATTATATTTGTAATCTAAATTATAATTATGCTTTTATCAATTCATCCTGTAAATCCTCAAGGGCGGCTGGTAAAGCAGGTAGCCGATTGTTTGAAAGATGGAGGAATAATTATTTATCCCACTGATACTATTTATGGCCTTGGCTGCGACATTCATCATCCCAAATCAGTCGAAAGAATTTGCAGAATAAAAAAGATTGATCCCAAAAAATCCCAGCTTTCTTTCATTTGCCGAGACCTAAGCCATCTAAGCGATTATACCAAAAGTATTGATACTCCTCTTTACCGTACATTGAAATTGTGTCTTCCCGGTCCGTATACTTTCGTTTTACCCGCAAGCAAGCAGGTGCCTAAAATTCTGAAAAGTAAAAAAGAAACTATTGGATTACGTGTACCCGACAACGTTATATGCCAATCAATATTGGAAGAATTAGGAAATCCGATTCTCAGCGCATCTCTCCCCGGAGAAATGGTAGAAGAATTTACCGATCCCGAAAAAATTTATGAGACTTTTGGAAAGCAGGTGGACCTGGTGATAGACGGGGGACCGGGAGGAATTATTCCTTCAACCGTTATAGATTGTACTACAGATAATTGGGTAGTTCTTCGTGAAGGGTTGGGAGAATGGGCTGCGTGATAGTGTTTCACAGTGAACCAATAAATAAGTAGAAATTTTATTTTGTTCTCACAAAGGTATTAAACAACACATACAGTGAACTAACAAATACAGAAGATTTTTATTTTAATCTTCTATTAAGACTTCCGGTTGGTTTGAGTCGGCGGGCCAGATATTAAAGCTTTTCCGGTGATAACGGCAAAGCCCGTGTACTTCAATAGCAGCGCGATGTTCACGCGTACCATACCCTTTATTTTTATTCCAGTAATACATGGTATATTTCTCATGAAGGGTTTCCATATATTCATCACGGTAACATTTTGCCAACACACTTGCAGCAGCGATGGGTGCATAAATACCATCTCCTTTTATTATACATTGATGGGGAATTTTTTTATATTTCCTAAAAAGGTTTCCATCAACCAATAGTAATTCAGGTGAAGTTTTCAATTTATTTAAAGCCAGGTGCATTGCTTTGAATGATGCCTGCAAAATATTAATGCGGTCTATCTCAACATTGGTAACGCTTGCTACTGCAAAGGAACAACATTCTTTTTCAATAACCGGGCGCAGCATGTCTCTTTCTTCCCTGGAAAGCTCTTTTGAATCATTTAACAAGGGATGATAAAAAGTTTTAGGAAGAATAACTGCCGCTGCATAAACCGGGCCTGCATAACAACCGCGGCCCACTTCATCCACGCCCGCTTCAATAAATTTATTATGAAAAAAAGGAAGCAACAATTTCCGGAATCTTTTTTCAAAAGTAATGATCACTTTTTATTAAGCATTCATTAAGTTTTCAACATGTAATTTTAAAATAATCTGAAAGAGAAAAGTATGCGCGAGGAGGTTACCTTTGAAGGGTTTACTTCATTGACGATAAATCCAAAATCACAAAACCAAAAGAAATGGCTGAGATTATATTGAAAAAGACGAATAAGAATATTGCCAAATGGCTTTACCTCGGAGTTTTTATGCTGGTAATCCAAATTGTGTTGGGAGGAATAACAAGATTAACCGAATCAGGATTGAGCATCACCGAATGGAATCCTATCACAGGCGCGCTGCCTCCTTTGAATCATGCAGAGTGGATAACGGAATTTTCAAAATACAAAGGAACGGATCAGTTTCGCCATATCCATGCTGATTTTTCGCTGAGCGATTTTAAAAGAATATTTTTTTGGGAATGGTTTCACCGCAATTGGGCCCGGCTGATGGGAGTTGTTTTTTTGGTTGGATTTTTTTATTTCCTGCTAAAAAAACAATTTAAAAAAGACATGATCATTCCTTTTGTCATTTTATTTTTGTTGGGAATGATCCAGGGAGCTATTGGATGGATCATGGTGGCCAGCGGTTTAGTGCCGGACCGATTATTTGTAGATCATATAAAATTAGCCACCCATTTTAAAATAACCTTCGATGGTGTTTTGCAGCAGCGCATCGAAGAAGGTCTGCGCGTCGGTATTAGCCAGCCTGATCTCGCCTTTCTCCAATCCCGACAGGACCTTGTCCTGCTCGTCCGGA
>JBIQMJ010000105.1:0-13031 GCA_044463445.1 Segetibacter koreensis | reverse complement strand
GCCCTTTACAAAAAAAGATTTAATGAATTTAAGTGGTTTTGGAAAAGCAAAAGCAGAAAAATATGGCGATGATATTTTAGATAGAGTGCAGGATTATTGCGCCCGGTATGGCCTTGAAAGTAATATGAATGCAAAATCAGGAAATCCTAAAAGATCTCACACCCAAAGAGCAGTAGAAGAAAAAATTCCTACTAATCTTTTGAGTTTCAATATGTATAAAGAGGGAAAGTCTATTAAGGAAATTGCCAAAGAAAGGAGTTTAAATATGGTAACCATTCAGAGCCACCTGGTCTCTTTCATAAGCAGTAAACAAATAAATATTGATGATTTGGTTCCGGAAGAAAAGCAAATTTTAATAAAAGATGCCATCAAAATACATGGCAGGGAAAGCATGAGAATTTTGAAAGATAATTTACCGGAAGAAGTTAGCTATGGAGAGATAAGAATGGTGATGGCGGCAGAAAAGAGCTATGGGAAGGAATGATCTAATTTATAAATAAAAGGTATTAAAAATGCAAAGATTGCATTGTACAAATCGAAGTGGTGGAAAGTAGAAAAGTCAACCTGATTAGTTAAAAGGAAGAATCCTGATATTTATGGGTCTGCTGTTTATTTACTCAAATGCATGCTTCTCTCGCGATACAACTGCCTGAAGTAAGGGTCACGTAAATCCTTTATAAACCGAATGGCTTCGCCGGTGCTTTTCATTTCAGGGCCTAATTCCTTGTTCACCCCGGGAAATTTATTGAATGAAAAAACGGGTTCCTTGATGGCAAACCCCTTGAGCTTTTTTTCGAAGGTAAAATCTTTCAGCTTTGCTTCGCCCAGCATTATCTTGGTGGCGACATTCAGATATGGAATCTCGTAAGCTTTTGCTATAAATGGTGTAGTTCGGGATGCGCGCGGATTAGCTTCTATCACATATACTTCACCATTCTTTATAGCGAATTGTATATTTATCAAACCTTTGATTTGTAAAGCCCTCGCAATTTTTTCTGCATATTCTTCCATCGTTTGAACAATTAATGGCGATAAATTAAATTGTGGCAAAACTGCGTTGCTGTCTCCGCTGTGAATTCCGGCAGGTTCGATATGTTCCATCACGCCCATAACATGAAAAGTATCTCCATCGAATATCGCATCAATCTCTGCTTCCTGGCAACGGTCAAGGAACTGGTCAATCAGAATTTTATTTCCGGGCAAGTGTTTCAACAAACTCAGCACACCGTTTTCCAGTTCTTCATCGTTTAAAACGATACGCATTCTTTGGCCACCCAGTACATAGCTTGGCCTAACCAAAACCGGGTAACCCACTTCCCTTGCAATTTCTATAGCCTGGTCAGTGTCGAAAGCCGTTCCATATTTTGGATAAGGAATTCCCAATTCTTTCAGCATATCGCTGAACCGGCCACGGTCTTCAGCGATGTCCATATTGTCATAGGATGTCCCGATTATTTTAATTCCTTTTTCAAATAATCTTTTTGCAAGTTTCAGCGCAGTTTGACCACCAAGCTGCACTATTACGCCATAAGGGTTTTCCAATTCAATAATTTCCCAGATGTGTTCCCAAAAAACCGGTTCAAAATACAATTTATCAGCAATGTCAAAATCAGTAGAAACCGTTTCAGGATTGCAATTGATCATAATGGCTTCCATGCCGCATTCTTTAATGGCCATTAAGCCATGCACACAGCAATAATCAAATTCAATTCCCTGTCCAATGCGGTTAGGTCCACTGCCGAGGACAATGATCTTTTTCTTTTGAGTAGGTATGGATTCGTTGTAGGTGATGTTATTGTTCATTTGTTTTTAGGGCCTTTCTTTTTTCTTTTTTATAATGATTTTTACGAAACCATCTTATGGTCGTTGAGTTTAAATTCGTAATAAATCTAAAATCCTTTTTGTTAAAAGTAAATAATTGAATATCCAGGAAAAGCGCAGTAGCGGCTATAAAAGCATCTCCCATCATTAATCCGTGGCTTGCTGAATACTTAATAGTTGAATTTTTTGTGACTGCGCAAATATCGTCGGAGAGAGAAATGTTGTTGAAAGGTTCAATCTGCTTTAAAATTTTATTCTTTTCCTGATTATTTTTATTGCCTTGTATCATTTCAATTGGAGTAATAATAGAAAAACAAGGTTCAATATTCCTGGTATTAAAATCGTAAAAAGCATTTTCAGCTAACTGATTAAGTTTCCTGTTCTTGTCAAAAAAATTAATCAAAACATCTGTATCAATCAATAAACTGCTTTTTTTCTGGTCCATGCTTTTTTTCTTATAGCAGATGCACCCTCAAGATTTAAACCGGTTAACGACCCGGCCATTTCTTTTGGATTAAACTTTCTTTTGGCTTTAGTGATTTTTACTCCTTTTATGATTTCAAAATTTTTATTTTCATCGTTTTCGTTCATGCTTGATTCAATATCTAAAACGTTTGCCAAAGTCTTAATGGCATTCAACGCCTCTTTGTTGTCAGATTTTAAAATTAAGGTCTGCATGATACTTCCTGTTTCTTCAAAATTACAAAACTGTTATTCAAAGGTACTATAAAAATAAGGAGTTTTCGCTTCAAACTCCGCGCTGCAAGTGTCTACCATTTTATAAACCCTGGTAATTCCAAGCGCTTTTCTTTTTTCATAAATATCCTCATCGGTGCTGCCATCTTTCATGATCTTCGCTATTTGTTCATCCCCAAAACCAAGATGCTTCGCTTGCCTTAAAAGATCTTCAGGAATGGTTTACAGGGAAAATGTTGCAATTGCTTTTTCGCAATTCACAATTTTTTGGATCTGGTAAATAAACCAGCGGTCAATCCCGGTGGATTCACATATTCTTTTGACACTCACGCCAATCATTAATGCGTCTTTTATGCGGAATATCCGGTCCCATTTCGGGGTTTTTATGTATTCCGCTATTTCTTCGGCATGCATCAGGCTTTTTCCATAATATCCCAGACCGATTGCATTATTTTCGAGACTTTGGCAGGCCTTCTGGATGGCTTCTGCAAAGCTTCTTCCAATGGCCATTACTTCCCCAACTGATTTCATTTGAAAGCCCAACGTGTCATCGGCGCCTTTGAATTTATCAAAATTCCAGCGGGGAATTTTTACAATCACATAATCCAAAGCCGGTTCAAAATAAGCCGAGGTAGTTTGGGTGATCTGATTTTTTAACTCATCTAAGGTAAATCCGACTGCGAGCTTTGCCGCTATTTTTGCAATCGGGTAGCCGGTAGCCTTACTGGCAAGGGCAGAAGATCTGCTTACACGGGGATTGATCTCAATGGCAATTAAATCTTCCGTGTGAGGATTTAGTGCAAACTGAACATTACATCCGCCTGCAAAATTTCCCAAATTTCTCATCATGGAAATGGCGGTGTTTCTCATTTTCTGGTAAGCGGTATCGCTTAATGTCATTGCCGGAGCTACCGTGATAGAATCTCCTGTATGCACCCCCATGGGATCAAAATTTTCTACGGTACAAATGATAACCACGTTGTCGTTATTATCCCGCAGCAATTCCAGTTCAAATTCTTTCCAGCCCATCATCCCTTTTTCTACCAGCACTTCATGCACCGGAGAGGTGGTTAAAGCGCGGTTAAGCGCTTCATCTAAGCGGGCTTTTTCAAAAACAATGCTGCCCCCGGTTCCTCCTAAAGTATAGGAAGGCCGCAACACAAGGGGAAACCCGATTTCCTGTGCGATTTCCTTTCCTTCCAAAAATGAATTGGCGATTTTGGCAGGCGCCACGGGGATTCCCATTTCCAGCATCCATTCACGGAATTTTTCCCTGTCTTCGGCCTTATCAATTGCCTTGATGTCTACTCCAATCAGGCGAATATTGTTTTTTTCCCAGATGCCCATTTCATCGGCTTCCTTGCTAAGATTGAGGGCTGTTTGTCCTCCCATAGTGGGCAGGACTGCATCTATTTTAAATGGCCCTGATTCATTTTCCTCAATTATTTGTTCAATACTTTCAGGAGTTAAAGGAAGTAAATACACTTTATCCGCCATCATCGGGTCTGTCATGATGGTTGCAGGATTACTATTGATCAGAAGAACATTCACTCCTTCTTCTCTTAAACTTCTGGCAGCCTGGGTGCCTGAATAATCAAATTCACAGGCCTGGCCAATAACTATGGGCCCCGAACCTATAATTAAAACTGTTTTAATAGAATGATCTAATGGCATGAAATTATAATGTGTGGCCGCCAAAAATAATGGAAACTTATGAAATGAGCCGGGGAAAACATCAAAATGTTAGTATAAAATTTATCGGCTGGTTTATTTTAAAATAAAATTTAGTCATATTTATCGGTTTACTGTATAAAAAACAGGCCTTCCCTAAAACCTACTTTTTAAATCCTGCTCAGAGGAAATTTTTTATAGAAGAAATTGTCTGTCGCTGCCATAAAGATTCTTAAACATTTTCTTTAAAATATAAATCTTATCAATCCATTCGTCCTTTCCCTTGTCTTTAAATTCATCCATGTAATGGTCCACTTTTTCTACAGTTTCTTCCGCATTATCCAGCAATTCACGGGTTTTGTTTTTCAAAAAGTTGTAAAAGTCATTTCTTTCTTCTTTGGGCATACTTAAAAATTTTATCAGGGCGAAGCCTCCGGCGGCTCCCAGTATAATTGCTGCAATTTTATTTGTTTTTGTCATTTTTTATTAAAATTTTAAGTTGTTAGATTTGTAAATATGACTACTAACTTTATTAAAAAATATACCTTACATAAACCGTTCCTGTTTTTCATATCATTAATTTTTTTCTTTCCGGTCCAGGCTCAGTTTTTCCCTCCTAAAAATTATCCGAAAAAATATTTTATTTACCCCGTTGATGCGAGGATAAGCCTTGCGGCAAATTTTGGAGAGCTTCGCACTAATCATTATCACATGGGATTGGATTGCAGGACTGACCAGGTGGTAAATAAGCATGTGAAGGCTGCGGCAAGCGGGTATATTTCCAGAGTAAGTGTGGCTCCTTTTGGTTATGGACAAGCAATTTATATCAATCATCCCAATGGGTTAACAACGGTTTATGGCCATCTCAACCGGTTTTTTAGTGCGCTTGAAAAATATGTAAAGGAGCAGCAATACCTAAAACAGAAATGGGCTGTTGATTTGCAAATCCCTCCTGGAATGTTCCCCGTAAAGCAGGACCAGTTCATCGCTTACAGCGGAAGCACCGGAGGTTCAATGGGGCCCCATGTACATTTTGAGATCCGGGATACCAAAACTGATAAAGTTTTAAATGAGCTTTTATTTGGTTTGCCCATCCCTGATAATGTTCCGCCCACTATCGTGAGACTGGCCATGTATGATAGGAATAAAAGCACCTACAGCCAATCGCCGCAACTTTTCAGCCTGAAAAGATCAGGCGGCCAATACACTACCACCCAAAGCGTCATACCTGTTCATTCAGATAAAATCAGTTTTGGAATTTCTGCAAATGACAAACAATCCGGTTCTCACAATCCTAACGGGATCTATGAAGCGGCTATTTACCTGGATGGAATTCCACTTTCCGCTTTTCAATTGGATAGCATTGGGTATGATGAAACACGCTATGTGAATGCGAATGTGGATTACAAAACCCGTGCTGCCGGCGGCCCTTATATCCAGCATTTATCAAGGCTGCCTGGTTATCCGCAGGGAGTTTACAAAGATATCAATGGCGATGGAGTAATTGAATTGCATGATTCCAATGTTCACGAAGTAAAAGTGTTAGTGAAAGATCCCAATGGAAATACTTCGGTTCTTCGGTTTACCATAAAAAAAGAACCGGGGGAAAAGGGGACGGCTTTACCGGAAAATCCTTCCACCATGGAATTTCAGCCCAGTCAGGTAAATGTTTTTGAAAACCAGGAACTACAGTTGTATTTGCCTGCGCCAACCCTGTATGATTCGGTGGCATTTGAATATTCCCAAAAAATTTCAGGGGCATCTGATGTATATTCTCCCGTCCATTCTGTCTTTTCAGGGTTGATCCCTTCACAGGATGATTTTACCATAAGGATTAAAACCAACCGGCCGGTTCCGGAATATTTGAAAGACAAAATCCTGGTAAAGCAAAGCTGGAAAGGAAATGGAGAAGTGGTAAAAGCCACCCGAAGCGGTGATTGGTATTCAGCTAAATTTAACCGGTTTGGGGATTTTGAACTAATAGCTGATGATCAGCCACCGGCTATTCATGTTGACTTCCATGATTATGCCAATATTTCCCGGTATCACACAATTGTTGTTTCTCCTACAGATAACAACGAGGTGATCAAAAATTTTCGTGCAGAATTAGATGGAAAATGGCTGATGTTTACAAATGATAAAGGGAGAAAATTTATTTATCATTTTGATGAACATTGTGGCCCCGGGAAACATGAATTAAAGATTTCTGTCAGGGACGAAGCAGGGAATACTACCCAAAAAATATATCATTTCACCCGATAAAATAAAAATATGACAACATTAGCTGAAGGCCAGAAAGCGCCTGATTTTACAGCAAAAGATCAAAACGGAAACACGGTTTCTTTGAAGGATTTCCGGGGTAAAAAAGTGGTTTTGTATTTCTATCCCGAAGATGATACGCCCACCTGCACTATCGAAGCCTGCAACCTGAGGGACAATTGTTCAGATTTAAAAAAAGCGGGCCTGGTAGTTATTGGTGTAAGCCCTGACGACAAAGAAAGCCACAAAAAGTTTGAGGAAAAATACGAACTTCCCTTTATCCTGCTGGAAGATCCTTCCAAAAAGATTATCAATAAATATGAGGTGTGGGGCGAAAAAAATATGTATGGCAAAAAATACATGGGGCTTTTAAGAACCACTTTTTTAATTGATGAAAAAGGCCAGATCATAAAAATCTTCAAAAAGCCCAAATCGAAAATTCACAGCGAAGAAATTTTAAACGTAGTAAATGGATTATAAAATAAAAGAAAATTCGTGGATTGCAAAAATTGCTGCCGGCAAATTAAAATCGGAGAATCTGGCTGTCGTTATTGGAAAAACGATTCATTTGTATCATGTTTCAGGGAACGATTTTTTAAAAGATGAAAAGTGGGTGAAACATGAAATGTGCCATTTGCAGCAATTTAAAAAATACGGCTTTTTCAACTTTATTTTTAAATATCTTTTTGAAAGTATTAAGGTGGGATATTACAATAATAAGTTTGAAACAGAAGCGCGGCAGGCAGAAAATACCTGTTCTTCCAAATAAAAAAGGATAATATTTATCGGTTTACTGCATTTTTTTCTGAACCAATCCTTTAAATTCAATTTCATCAAAAACAAACTTTCTTTCTATAGAATCCCTGGTAATTAATTCGCCTGAAAATGAAACGCCCACGATTTTAGTTTCAAAAACCACGTTTTGTTTTTTAAGTTTTACCAGTTTTCCTTTTGCATACAAATGCGCGTTATATTCTTTCAGCATTTTTTTAAAATTCTCTTTTTTCAATTCTTCAATTCTTTTTAGAATGATGGAATAAAGTTTTTCAGCCAGTTGGATTACGTCATATTTTTTTCCGGTAGCCAGTTTTAAAGAAGTAGCAATAATTTCATTTTCAAAAATCTCCTGGTTGATATTCAGGCCAATCCCAATAACCGCCCACTGCCAAATTTTACCCTTTATTACATTTTCAATCAAAATTCCTCCTGCCTTACTGTCATAAAAAAAAATATCATTGGGCCATTTTATAAAAAGATTTGCTAAAAGAAAATTTTTAAAAAGATCGTGGCAGCTTAGCGCCACGGCCGCACTGAGCTCAAATTGACGGGATATTTCCAGCCACGGCATTGGGACGACAACGGAAAGCATAATATTTTCAGATTTATGGCTTTCCCAATGCTTTCCCCTTCTTCCCTTTCCATGGGTTTGCTCCCGCGCAAATATGGCAATTTCACCTTGTATTTCACGTTTTTTTATCAACGCCATGGCATAGTTGTTGGTACTATCAACGCTGTCAAGAATTAATAGATTTTTTGGCATGAATGGCATAAAAAATAGATTAATAAAGAATTAGTATTTTTGATAAAATAGATACAAAATTTAAGGTGAAAGCTGCAATCTAAGAGAATAAATTTATTTTTGCTGATTGCTGAAATTAGCATTAGTTAAAAGAACACATTTGAATAATTTAACATTACTGGAAAAACGAAAAAAGCCGGCCATAGGAGCGATTACCAGGAACAGCAAGCTATTTAAAACGATTATCAATGCCATGCAGGAAAAAAAAGCTGAAAGAATCGTAAGTCTTGACCTAAAAAAAATTCCTGAAGCGGTAACTGACTTTTTCATTATATGTAGCGCTAATAATCCGATACAATTGAAGGCAATCGGAGATTTTGTAGAAGAGGAAGTTAAAAAAAAATGTAACGAAAGCCCTTATAAACATGAGGGAAAGCAGGGTGAACAATGGATCCTGATCGATTACGTAAATGTCGTTGTTCACATAATGCTTCCTGAGACGAGAAAGTTTTATAAACTGGAAGAAATGTGGAGCGATGCATCAGTAGCAGAACATTAATTTCAACAAAAAAATCACACAATAACAATAATAACCTATTCTTATTCTGAAATAGAAGAATCAAGATAAAAATATTGCATAAGCAATCAGACATGGCAACTGAAGAACAGAAAAAAAATCCATTACAAAGAAGATTGAATTCCAATTTGACACCCGGTACGCCGGACGATGATCCAAAGAAGAAACCAAAATTGAGCATTTATTGGGTTTATGGGATCATATTTGCTATAATTATAGGCTATAATCTTTTTAGAACTACCACCGGTACAGGCGTTCAAATCAACGATACCGATTTTTATACCATGTTGACCAAAGGCGATGTAGACCAGATTAAAACTGTTGGCAACAAAAAGTTGGTTCGTGTTTATATTAACCCTCAAAAATTACAGGAAGATGCGGGATATTTCCAAAGTGTTTTTGGACCCAACTATGATGAAGTAAAGAGGATTAAGGATGCTCCCCAGGCCTATTTCAGTATCATAAAAGATGAAGTTTTTGCTACCCAGTTAAACCAGTTTTATAAAGACCATCCGGATTTGCAAAGAGTGCCTGATAAACCAGGTGATGAAGGTGAATTATTTGGCCAGATTGTAAGCACTTTATTACCTATTCTTTTGATCGCTTTGGTGTTCATCATGATGATGCGGAAGGTAGGAGGAGGAGCAGGAGCTGGCGGTCCTGGAGGAATTTTCAACATCGGGAAATCAAAAGCCACCTTATTTGAAAAGGGAACAAAAGTGAATATTAATTTCAGCGATGTCGCCGGACTTGATGAAGCGAAAGTGGAAGTGATGGAAATTGTTGATTTCCTTAAAAATCCTAAAAAATATACCAACCTGGGCGGAAAAATCCCTAAAGGCGCGTTGCTGATTGGCCCACCCGGTACAGGTAAAACCTTACTGGCAAAAGCCGTGGCCGGAGAAGCGCAGGTGCCGTTTTTCAGTCTGAGCGGCAGTGATTTTGTGGAGATGTTTGTGGGGGTAGGCGCCAGCCGTGTACGGGATTTGTTCAAGCAGGCAAGAGAAAAAGCGCCTTGTATTATTTTCATTGATGAAATTGATGCGATTGGCCGTGCAAGAGGGAAGAACATGATGATGAGCAATGATGAAAGAGAAAATACCTTAAACCAATTGCTGGTTGAAATGGATGGGTTTGGTACTGATTTAGGAATTATTATTCTTGCCGCTACTAACCGGCCTGATGTATTGGACAGCGCTTTGTTGCGTCCGGGACGGTTTGACCGGCAAATTACCATTGATCGCCCTGACCTGGTGGGCCGGGAAGCTATCTTTAAGGTTCACCTGGTTCCAATTAAAGTTTCTCAAAATTTGGATACGCATAAACTGGCGGAACAAACACCCGGCTTTGCAGGAGCAGATATTGCCAATGTGTGTAACGAAGCTGCCTTGATTGCAGCAAGGAAAGGGAAAGACGCTGTAGATATGAGCGATTTCCAGGATGCAATTGATAGAGTAATTGGGGGATTAGAGAAGAAAAACAAGATCATTCTCCCGGAAGAAAAAGAGATCATTGCTTATCACGAGGCAGGACACGCTATTTGTGGCTGGTTTTTAGAACATGCTTATCCGCTGTTGAAGGTTACTATTGTTCCAAGGGGAACCGCCGCATTGGGCTATGCACAATATACTCCCAAGGAGCAATACCTGTATAATACAGATCAATTGCTTGATCAGATCTGTATGACATTGGGAGGCCGAGCGTCAGAATCTATTTTCTTTAATAAGATATCGACCGGCGCCAGCAACGACTTACAACAGGTTACCAAAATGGCCTACTCTATGGTAACAGTTTATGGAATGAATGAAAAAATAGGGAATGTAAGTTATTACGATCCGGCACAGGAGAATACTTTTCAAAAACCTTTTAGTGAAGAAACCGGGAAAATGATTGATGAGGAAGTGCGTAAATTGATTGAAAAGGCTTTTGAAAGAACCAAACAATTATTGACCGAAAAGAAAAATGAGGTGGAGATTATTGCACAGTCTTTATTAAAAAGAGAAGTTCTTTTTAAAAGCGATGTGGAAGCCCTGATAGGGAAACGGCCGTATGAAGATAAAAAAGCGCTGGATTTTGTGGACAATCCCAAAGATGCCGTTATTGATTCTCCCATTCATGTGGTAGATAGCAATGACGCGAATCTTAAATCATAATAATGAAAGTTTCTTCTTCAAAAGAGAAAATTTTAAAAAAAATAAGAGAGGCACTGAGTAATCCGGTGCCTTTACCTTTTCCGAACAGTGAAGGAACCGGTTCGCTTTTTAAAGCTCCGTCAGAGGAATTGGAAATAATATTTGCGCAGGAATTTACCAGGCTTGCCGGTAAATTTGCTTTTTGTGTTAATGAAGCAGATGCCCAAAACCAATTAAAAAATTTAATAGCTGCTCAAAAATGGACCAACATTTATTGTATTGAGAAACAAATTTCAAATTTATTTCCTCCTGGTCAATTTCCGGAAATAAATCAGTCTTCCCTGTCAAAGTGTGATGCTGCGATCACTTCCAGCCTTTATCTCATTGCAAGGACCGGGGCGGTAGTAATGAGCAGCCAACAGGAAAGTGGCCGCACGGTTAGCGCTTATGCACCGGTTCATATTTGCATCGCCTACACAGATCAATTGGTTTTTGATACACGCGACGCCCTGAAAGATTTAAAAAATAAATCCGCAGGCCATCTTCCGTCATCTATCACTTTTGCTGCAGGGCCGAGCCGCACGGCAGATATAGAAAAAACTTTGGTGGTAGGCGTTCACGGGCCAAAAGAAGTATATGTGTTCCTGATCGATAAATAGTTGTAAAGCGCTCCCCGTACTATTTAAAATAAAGATATTTCTCCCGTGGAATCAGTTTGATTTACAGTTTAATTTTCTTGATTAAAATTTTTTAAAAGAATAAAAGTACTTTAATACTTTTATTAATTCTTTTCTTTTATCTTTGCGTTCATTTTATCATTAAAAGTCAAAAAAATGGAAACCTCTTTTGAGCCTGAAAATATTCTAAATGTAACTTTATTGGAACCCCGGTTAAAACATTCAACAATTTTTGTAAGATTTGATGAATTAATTTCTGGGGAAAGTCTCATCCTCCACAACGACCATGATCCCAAACCTCTTTACTATGAATTATCTGCACAAAGAGGAGATACCTTTGAATGGGAATACCTGGAGCGAGGTCCTGAGTTATGGAAAATAAAAATCACTAAAACCAGGGGAAAAGAAAAAAAAGATGAAGACATTCTAAACGCTACCTTATTGCACCCCAGTGTAAAGCATCAAACCATTTTTAATAAGTTTGATTCATTAAAACCCGGTGAAAGTTTCACCTTGCATAATGATCACGACCCACGGCCTTTGAGATACCAGTTGGAAAATTTGAGAGGAAATGTTTTTGAATGGGAATACCTGGAACAAGGCCCTGAATGGTTCAGGATAAAAATTACTAAAAATAAAACCGAAACAGAAGAAGAAGATATCCTGGACGCCACCTTGTTGCATCCCAGTGTAAAGCATCAGACCATTTTCAATAAGTTTGATTCATTGGAACCCGGCGAAAGTTTCACCTTACACAATGACCACGATCCACGCCCTTTGAGATACCAATTGGAAAGTTTGAGAGGAAATGTTTTTTCATGGGAATACCTGGAACAAGGCCCCGAGTGGTTCAGGATAAAAATTACCAAAAACAAACCTGTAAATGCCGAGCCTGAAATTAAAAACACCTCTTCTGGTAAAGAGAATATTTTGGATGTAACTACTATTGAGCCTAAACTGAAGCATCCCGCAATTTTTGCAAAATTTGATGAATTAAAGCCCGGTGAAAGTCTTACTATTCATAATGATCATGACCCTAAACCATTGTACTATCAGCTTCTTGGCGAAAGAGGGAATATTTTTACATGGGAATATTTAAAACAGGGACCTCAGTGGTGGTACGTGAAAATTTCAAAAAGGCTTGAAGGCGAAGGTGAAGAAACATTGGGTGAAATTGTAGCCAAAGATTTGCGCAAGGCCGAAGTCTTTAATAAATATGGCTTGGATTTTTGTTGCGGAGGAAAAAAGACCGTCAGGGAAGCCTGCGCGGAAAAAGGATTGGATGTTACCAAAGTTGAACAGGAATTACGAAATAGCGATAATAGTTCGTTTACTGCACGGCCGTTGCCCTATAACGACTGGAATCTCGATTTTTTAGCTGATTACATTGTAAATACTCACCACAGCTATGTTAAGAAAACAATACCGGACATAAGAGGCTACGCCGAAAAGGTAGCTAAAGTTCATGGTTCAAGACATCCTGAATTGCTCGAGATCAATAAATTAGCTCAGGAGGTTTGTGATGAAATGTCTGAACACATGGTGAAAGAGGAAAAAGTTTTATTTCCTTATGTTAAACACCTTGTTGCTACAAATGAAAAAGGCTATGAAAAGTTTGATAGCCTGGATACAGTACAAGAACCAATTGATATAGCTGTTACAGAACATGAATTGGTTGG
>JBIQMJ010000104.1:0-13074 GCA_044463445.1 Segetibacter koreensis | reverse complement strand
CTGACTACTTTCTTGCCAACCGCAATCTTGGCTGGTGGGTTATCGGAGCTTCCATTCTCGCTTCCAACGTTGGATCAGAACATATAGTCGGTCTTGCCGGAACAGGCGCCACATCCGGGCTTGTGATGGGACATTATGAAATGCATTCATGGGTAGTGTTAGTATTGGGCTGGGTGTTTGTGCCATTTTATATGCGAAGTATGGTATATACAATGCCTGAATTTTTAGAGAGACGATTCAATGCTCAGTCGCGGCGATTGCTTTCAATCATCCAGCTTTTGAGTTATGTAATTGCGAAAGCATCGGTTACGATTTTTGCAGGGGCCCTGGTTTTTAATTCTTTTCTTGGCGTTGATTTTTGGACAGGCGCCATCATTCTTGTTGTTATAACCGGTATTTACACCATACTTGGCGGCTTGCATACAGTAATGTATACTGAAGCTATCCAGGCTTTTGTATTATTGTTAGGCTCTGCTGTATTATTATTTATTGGTTTGGATAAAGTGGGAGGATGGAGCGGACTTATGAATTCCGTTCCAAAAGAAAAGCTGAATATGTTTCCACCGTTAAGCGATCCTGATTTTCCATGGCTGGGGATCACTTTCGCAGCGCCGATTGTCGGTATTTGGTATTGGTGTACCGACCAGCATATTGTGCAACGATGCCTTGCAGGCCGTGATGAAAGGCAGGCAAGGAGAGGCACCATATTCGCGGCTTATTTAAAATTACTTCCCTTTTTCATTTTCCTGGTTCCCGGATTAATTGCGGCGGCGCTTCACGCACAGGGTAAATTGAATTTAGAAGTGAATGACGAAGCTTTTCCAACGTTGGTAAAAGCATTAATGCCGGTTGGTCTTCGCGGATTACTTGCCGGAGGCTTACTGGCAGCGCTTATGAGTTCTCTGGCCTCAGTTTATAATGCTTGTTCCACTTTGTTTACAATGGATATCTACCAAAAAATGAAACCAGAAGCAAACGGGAAAGAACTCGTGAAAGTTGGTCGAATCGCCACAGGAGTAGTAGTGCTTCTCGGTATGGCATGGATTCCATTGATGAGTAGAATTTCCGGCACTTTGTATCAATATCTTCAAAGCGTACAATCTTATTTGGCGCCGCCCATTGCCGCAGTTTTTTTATTGGGTGTATTTTTTAAACGGATCAATGGCGTTGGAGCGCTCACAGGAATGGTAGTCGGATTTATTTTGGGAATTATAAAATTGACCTTAGAATTATTCCAAAACGATTTAACGGGTATTCTGCATTCATTTGCTACTATTAATTTTCTTTATTTCTGCATTTTGTTATTCCTTTTTTCAATAGCACTAATGGTTATTGTTAGTTTGCTTACCCCTAAGCCGGATGCGGAACAAATAAGAGGATTAACTTTTGCCACAACCGTTGCCGAAGACAGGGCCGCGAGCCGTGCAAGCTGGAATAAATGGGATGTGATTCTATCCTTGATTGTCGTTGCTATTGTTATTTCTGTTTTCGTTTATTTCTCGCCGTTAGGAGTGGCGGGATAAAGCGATTCATCTTTAAAGCAGTAAAAGAATAAATAATGAAGAAAACTATTTTATACCTGCTGATTTTTTTATCGGTTAGTGTTTCAGCATTTGCTCAAAAAAAGCTCGAATATCCATTTCAAAATCCGGCATTATCAATAAATGCGAGGGTTAATGATTTGGTTTCAAGATTAACGCTGGAGGAAAAAGTGAACCAGATGCTCAATTCTACTCCTGCAATTGAACGTTTGGAAATTCCACCTTACGACTGGTGGAACGAAAGTTTGCACGGTGTAGCGCGCACCAAATATCCAACCACTTCCTATCCCCAGGCCATAGGAATGGCAGCTACTTTTGATGTGAAAGCAATGAAACAAATGGGCGACTTCACTTCGGATGAGGGAAGAGCCATTCATAATGAAAGCCTTCGCAAAAAAGACTACAGCCGATACACCGGCCTTACCTATTGGACGCCCAACATCAACATCTTCAGGGATCCGAGATGGGGCCGCGGCCAGGAAACCTACGGTGAAGATCCTTTTCTTACAGCCAGCATTGGAACCGCATTTGTAGAAGGCTTGCAGGGAAATGATCCAAAATACCTGAAAGCCGCAGCCTGTGCTAAACATTACGCTGTACATAGCGGCCCGGAATCTTCGCGCCATACGTTCGACGTAACTGTAAGTAACCACGACCTATGGGCCACTTACCTTCCTGCTTTCAAACAATTGGTGGTGAATGCGAAAGTGGCAGGCGTAATGTGCGCTTATAATGCCTATCAGGGACAGCCTTGCTGTGGAAGCGATAAATTAATGGTGAATATTCTGCGCAATAAATGGGATTTTAAAGGCTATGTCACTTCCGACTGTGGCGCTATTGATGATTTTTACAAAACACATAAATTGTTTCCCGACGCAGAAAGTTCAGCTACTGATGCCGTTTTGCACGGCACCGATGTAGAATGTGGAAATCATACCTACAAAACCTTGATACAGGCTGTAAAAGATGGAAAAATAACAGAAAAAGATATTGATGTTTCTCTAAAAAGATTATTTACTATTCGCTTCAGGTTGGGCATGTTTGACCCGGTTAGCATGGTAAAATATGCGCAAATCCCAATCACCAATTTGGAAAGCCAGCCGCATAAGGACCTCGCATTGAAAATGGCAAGAGAATCAATGGTTTTGCTGCGCAATGCTCAGGCTTCAGGTCAAAAAAATAATTTATTGCCTCTGAATAAAAGCATTAAACATATTGCAGTATTAGGCCCTAATGCTGATAATGCCAATACGCAATTAGGCAATTATAACGGAAAGCCTTCGGTCGTTACAACGGTTTTGCAGGCAATAAAAGATAAGTTGCCAAATGCGGATATTTTTTATTCAAAAGCTACAGAATTCGTATCAACCGAACCCCAGGATTTTTCAAAATTGATTGACAGCATTAAAGATGTGGATGTTATTATTTATGTGGGTGGAATTTCTCCACGACTTGAGGGAGAAGAGATGAAAGTGCATACTCCAGGCTTTAGCGGTGGCGACAGAACGAGCATTAATTTACCGGCTGTGCAAACTGATTTTTTGAAAGCTTTAAAAGCAACGGGTAAACCAATTGTATTTGTTATGATGACTGGAAGTGCATTGGCTATTCCATGGGAAAATGAAAATATTCCGGCAATTTTAAATGCATGGTATGGCGGAGAAGCAGCCGGTACGGCCGTTGCTGATATTCTGTTTGGCGATTACAGCCCTTCGGGAAAATTACCTGTAACATTTTATAAAAGCGATGCAGACCTTCCTCCATTCGATGATTATTCGATGCAAAACAGGACTTATCGATATTTCAAAGGTGATCCCTTATATCCTTTCGGCTTTGGATTGAGCTATACGAATTTTAATTACAGCAGGCTGAAATTGTCAAAAACAAAAATCAAAAAGAATGAAACTGTTACCGCTGAAGTAACAGTTACTAATAATGGTAAAATGAAAAGTGATGAAGTAGTACAATTATACCTTACACACCCAAGTGGCCAGGATATTCCTTTGTATGCGCTAAAAGCGTTTAAAAGAATTACACTTTTGCCCGGTGCTTCACAAAAAGTACGATTTACCATCACGCCCGACATGATGAAATTGGTAAATGAAGATGGTAAAAGTATTTTGAATACCGGTGAAATAAAGGTAAGCATCGGCGGTTCTTTGCCTTCACAAAGAAGTGAAGATTTGGGTGCTGCAAAGCCGGCTGAAGCGCAAATTATAATTCAATAGTATTTGTTGCTTTACTGTAAAACAATTTTCATTTACCAGCCAATTAAGAAAAAAAATTTAAACAAAATAAGAATGTTATTATTAGGAATTGATATTGGAACCTCATTTATAAAAGCAACTGTCGTTGATGCAGATACGCAAAAGCCGGTAGCTGTTGCACAATGCCCAGAAACAGAAAACCCAATTACTTCATTGCAATCGGGCTGGGCCGAGCAATCAGCTGAAATGTGGTGGGAACAAACGCTTCAGGCAATACAAAAATTGATTACTTCCAAAAAATTTGACCCAAAAGAAATTGCCGCCATCGGAATTTCGTACCAAATGCATGGATTGGTTTTGGTGGATAAAAATCAAAATGTTTTAAGAGACAGCATCATCTGGTGCGATAGCCGCGCTGTGGAAATTGGTGAAGAGGCGCTGCATGAAATCGGCGAAGAAATATGTTCTTCCTGTCTTTTAAATTCTCCGGGAAATTTTACCGCTTCCAAGCTGGCTTGGGTAAAAGAAAATGAGCCGGCGATTTATGAAAAGGTAGATAAAATAATGTTGCCGGGCGATTTTATCGCCATGAAATTAACCGGGAAAATAACCACCACATCTTCTGCTTTATCGGAAGGCATTCTTTGGGATTTTAAGAAGGATAATATTTCAAGCGATGTGATGCAAAATTTTAAATTTGAAAACTCGTTGATTCCGGATGTGAAAAGCCTGTTTTCTTCTCACGGGAAAATATTGCCGGAATTAGCGCAACAGTTAGGCATAAATGAAAATGCAGAAGTTACTTATAAAGCTGGCGATCAGCCTAATAATGCCTTATCATTAAATGTATTACGTCCAGGAGAGGTAGCAGCAAACGGAGGAACTTCCGGTGTTATTTATGCCGTTACCGATAAATTGTTATCCGACAAATTCTCCAGAGTGAACAGTTTTGTTCATGTAAATCACACAAATGATGAAAAGAGAATTGGCGTGTTACTTTGTATTAACGGAGCCGCCATTATGTATAGCTGGGCTAAAAAAGTTTGTGGCGATAATTTAAGCTACAAAGAAATGGATGCGCTCGCAGAAAAAATAAATCCGGGAAGCGATGGTTTATTGGTGTTGCCTTTTGGTAATGGTTCAGAGCGGATGTTACAAAATAAAATGATTGACGCCCACCTTGAAAATATTGATTTGAATAAACATTCGAAGGCGCATATTTTCCGGGCAGTACAGGAGGGAATTGCTTTTGCTTTCCGTTATGGCCTTGATATTATGAGGGAAAACGATTTGCATCCCACTATAATTCGTGCGGGAAAAGCCAATTTATTTTTGAGTGATGTTTTCATTCAATCTTTTGTAAATGCAACGGGCGTAGCAGTAGAATTATATGAAAATGACGGAAGCGTTGGCGCCGCATTAGGCGCTGGCATCGGAAAGGGGATTTACCGATCCTACCAGGATGCGTATTCCAATTTTAAATTGTTGGGAAAATTTGAACCAACAGAGGTCGAATTGTATGATAGATTATACCAGGATTGGAAGAAATTGCTGATGGCCCGCTTGAGATAAATTCTCGGAGAGAACCCAGTAAACGAATAAATTTTACAGAAAATGAAATAATTCATTTGGAAATGAAAAGTGGATCAAATCATTCTTTGATCTCATTCTCTACAAAATACATATCCACCTCTCCGATATTTTTCGCAAATATTTTCCCCCGGTGAGTGCACTCATATTTTTCTTTAATTAGCTCGTAGGTGGCCGCAGAAATATTTACCCGACCTGTTTCTCCATTGCTTTCCATCCTGCTGGCTACATTCACTGTAGATCCCCAGATATCATAGGCATATTTCTTCTTTCCCACCACGCCGGCAACCAATTGGCCTGTATTGATCCCTATCCGGATATTCCATTCAGGCAAATTCATTTTTACTCTTTCTGCATTTCTTTTCAAAATAAACTCCTGCATTTCAAGCCCCGCTCTTACGATATTTAAAGGATGAGAATTATCTTCAGTAGGAATGCCTCCGGCGCACATATAAGAATCTCCAATCGTTTTTATTTTTTCCAGCCCGTATTTGTCAACAATATCATCAAAGGCCATAAAAAAAGTATCCAGCTCGGAAATCACTTCCTGTGGGGTAAGGTTCTCCGAAAGTTTGGTAAATCCTTTGAAGTCGGTAAAAAGTACTGAAGCCATTTTATAAAACCGTGGAGTAGCGGTTCCGTTTTTTTGTAATTCCTCCGCCACTTCGGCAGGCAGAATATTCAACAACAGGTTTTCAATTCTTACTTTTTGGGCATCCAATATTTTATTGGTCTTAATTTTATTCCTGTAGTTTCTGTAAAGAATAATTGCTATCAATGACAAAAGCGCCAGGCCAATCATGAGTGCATTTTTTGCAAGTTTTTGCTTTTTGAGATCCAAATCCTGTAATACCTGGTCTTTTTTTAAGAGGTCGATCTGGCTTTGCTTCTTTTGTATATCAAAATTGAACTGCAAGCTTGATAATTTTTTGGCAATATCCAGGTTGTATAATGAATCTTTAACATTGGTAAATAAAGTCTCATATTTGAAAGCATTTTTGAAATCAGATTTACTGGCATAAGCCGACGCAAGGCCCCTGTAAGCATTTTCCAGATCGTAAGTTGCATTGCTCATCTGTTTGAGAATCACCTCTGATCGTTTATAATAATCAATAGCTTTAGATGCATCGCCCTTTACCATATAAGTGTCGCCAAGGCCCAGCAGCGACTGCGCCATATCCACTTTTGCATTTAGTTTTTCTGAAATATCAAAAGCCTGCTGGTGGTAAGTTATGGCGGTTTGATAATCTTTTCTTTTTTGATATACTTTTCCGATATCATTTAATGTGTAGGGAATATTTTCAGAACCCTTATAGGCAATCAGCGATTTATTAAAATAGATCAGCGCCGAATCGTAGTTTTGTTTTAATAGGTACAATTCACCAATGTTTACCGTAATGGTTCCGATGGCATCATTGTTTTTTAATGATTCACTCATAGGCAGTGCTCTTAGAAAATATTCGAGGGCCTGGTTCCGTGTGGAAGGCTTGTTGTAATACACCGCACCAATATTTTGTAAAGCGGTAAGAATTCTGAGAGTATCACCTATTTCTTCAGAAACGCGCAGGGCTCTTAAATTTAATTCCAATGCTTTTTCATCATCACCTTTATTAAAAAATACAGAACCCTCGTTGCTCAAAATATTGGCTACGCCGGTTTTATCGTTCAGCGAATCAAAAATTGCCAGTGATCTTTCATAATTTTCAATGGACACTACATAATTTCCAAGCATGTAATAAGCGATCCCCAGATTTTTATAAGAATAAGCCAGGCCACTTTTAAAATCTGTTTTTTGTGCGAGATCCCTCGCTGTGATAGCATAATTAATGGCTTCCTCGGGGGAAATGCTGAAGAATTCCTTGCTGAGGGCAAGTAAGGAATTTACTTTTTGAGAATCAACACTTTGCGTGGATATTACTTTTTTAATACTATCAATTCTGAGACTTTGGCCAATACTTTGTGTTGAAAGAAAAAGCAGAATAAAATAATACGAAATCTTTTTAGGCATAAAATTGCACTCTATTGGGGTTCAAGTTAAATATTTTCTCTTTAATCCAGGCATATAAAAAGAAGGAAGAATCTTCTCAGTTCCTCCCTCTTTTTTAATAAGGACAACCAATTTATTTTTTAACAACCTTGAAAGTTTTGAAGGAATTGTCCACTTTTATTTTGATGAAGTAAACACCGCTTCTGAAACCAGACAAATCCACCTGCACACTCTTTGAATAAAACTGAACCAATTTGGAAGAATAGGTTCGGCCAATGTCATCGGTAATAATGATTCCATCAGGTGAAAGGGTGCCATCACTCACATGCAGAGTAACCATACCGATGGTGGGATTAGGATATACTGAGGTGGTGATGTTGTTGCCATTTAATTTTTCGGTTAACCTTGCGACCATTTCTGCCTTGCCCGGATTTTGATAAGATATAATTGGCTGCCCGGTAGTCAACTTACTGGCGCCGGTGATGTCATCCGATAATATTGGCGTAATGGTTAAATTGTCCTCTGTTAAATTAATTGAACTTTCTCTATTATTATTTCTTGGCCAAAAAACAACATGTAAAATTCCTGTCTGATAAACGATATCATAATTTTCAGGACTTGGAAGCACCAGACCGGAAGGCGTAATAGTATAATTTCCCAGGAAGAAATTACATAATGTAGTGCTTAATTGATAATCAGGCCCTGAGATAATTGTAGTGGAATCTTCGTTTTTGAACCCTGTGATCGTTGAAGTGAATACAGGTAATTTTTCGGAAAGACAAATGGTTTTATCATCTGCTTTTACTGTCAGTGGCGCTGGTTTGATAGTAAGAATGCCATTGTTGCCTACGATGGTGTAATTACCTGAAGAGCCACCGGTTACTGTAATTGGATAGTTACCTACATTGCTTGTAATCAGGGCTGTAGAAGAAGCAACCGGAGGTGTAATATTATCCGGGCCATCGCCGTTTAAAAATCCGCTGTACATTATCCTGAATACAGGATTTTCATCACCATAGAACCTGAAGGTATCCACCGGTGTAGCTGTTAATACTGCTGTATTTACTGTAAGTAGCCCATTCACCTGCTGAATGATATAATTTGATGGTTGAATAATATTTCCTGCCGGGACAATATCAAATTTGCCTGCAGGAATACTGGTGGAAGAAACAGTATCGCCGGAACTGTTCAATAAATTATAGGAAATAATTCCCCCGTTAAATACAGAATCAGCATTATCCTCGTATTGATATCCTGTAATTTTTGAAGTAAATGCCGGTGGTGCATCGCCGTAGGTAATTACGACCGAATCGGTTTTTATGGTAAGGGGCGCTGGTAAAATAGTTAGCTTTCCCAGGCCATAGGTTATCTCAAAATTTTTAGACAGGAATGCGCCCGGAACAATTGTGTTGGCTCCTGAGGTAATGCCTGTTATTAAATTAATGGATTTAAAAACAGATAAAGTGTCGGGGTCAGGAGCCGAGACATCCTCCTGGTCAATAATGGCAGCCACATTTGAATTGCTGGTATCACCAACAGTAGTGCTGTTTACAAGTGCAGAGCCATTCACCAATGCGCGTGAGTTTACCAATGCGCGTGAATTTACCAAAGCTCTTGCGTTCACCAATGCGCGTGAGTTTACCAATGCCCTTGCACTCACTAAGGTAGCAGTGTCCGGCGATTCTTCGTAATTAAATACAGAGGCGGTTGCCACATCCACAATATTTGTAGTGTCATTTACAGTAGTGCCATTTACCAAAGCTCTTGTATTGACCAGTGCCCGGGTGTTGACCAGTGCCCGGGCGCTTACTAAAAAGCTGAGGTTCGCCAGGTCTGAATTGACCAAAGCTCTTGTATTCACCAATGCCCTCGCATCTACGAGTGCAACTGCGTTGGTAATCAGGTTTTCCTGGTAGGCAGATTCAAGCGAATTCAAAAAGGCACTTTTGTCCGTAATAGCAATCAAAGAATCTCCGTAAGAATAATTGTATTGAAAGCCAGCAATTTTATCTCCATAGGTGAGGGTGGTATCTCTGGGTGTGATTAACAAAGGCATCGGATTGATAGTAAGAATGCCGTTATTGAAAGCGTATTTATACTCCTCATTTAATGCAACAGATATAGAATCTCCTGTGGCGAAGGTCTTCATCGCCGGTTTGATAATATACAGTCCCACATCGCTCAGGTTGGTAGCGGTAGTGGTATAATTTACCGTATCAAGCCCAAGGTCTTTTAGAGTTAATCCTGTTTCTGACAATGGGATACTGTCTACCAAAACGGTGGAAGTAAATGAGGGGATTTGTTCTCCGTATTTTTTTGAGGCATTGTTTGCTGTAACTGTCACAATTCTTTTTACCGGCGAAAAGAAATACAATGAATCAGAATTGCCCCCATCCAAACCGCTGGATGAAATCGGAGGAGTGTAAACATGGATAGCCGGGTTACCAATAAAGGTAGGAATGGTGGCGGTAGCTTCAGAGCTGCTTAATACGGTAGTGGCAAGTGTGTCTGACCGAAATATAATTTTAGAATTACTGTCAAGATAAGAACCTTCAACGGTCAGGGTAAATGAGGCTGAACCGGGTGTTACCTGGGTGGTATCATACACTAATTTTGTGAGTGATGGTTTTGGAGTAGCAAAAGTGCGCATCGCATTATCAGCCTGTATGAATCCGTAACCGGAATTAAAATCAAATCCCGGAGTACCCATATCCAAAGCCGTACTTTCCAGTAACGATCTTACACCATCCGGAGCAATTGTTTCGTTGGTAAATTTTTTCTTTCCCTCAATTAAAAGAGCAGCAACAGCCGCAGCATGAGGCGCTGCAGCAGAAGTACCGAAGAAATTAGGAAATGCATCGCCATCAATATTTACACCACCCATATTTACGGTTGTGTTTACGCCATTCGGCGCGGTAAATTCGGGTTTGTTTCTAACAACTCCATTATCCGGCGTACCGCCGGTAGACGAAAATGAAGCAATGGTTGGAATAGCAACACCATAAGCGGGGGTATTGGTATATAATACTGCCCCTACTGCCATTGCTCCTGCTGCGTTTGCCTGTCCTACGATAGTAGAATTGCCCGAGTTGTACTTACTGATTACACCATTGCCACGGAAGAAAACATATTTAAAAGTAACATTGCCCGTTCCCGCAGCCCTTACGATCATTATATTGGTTTGCGTAGTTTGAGTTACCGTAAAAGGCAGCACTTCAATAGGATCACCTCCTATGTTATTACGGTTGAAGCCAAATAAAGCATTCCCGTTATTATCAGTTAAATAAATATCCAGGTCATTTGTTGTTCCACTCTGAGTCTGGCCTGCAGAATAAATTCCATCCTGCCATTGCAGTACCACCGTATAAGTGCCTGGTTGAAGGGTGATCGTTTGATAAATATCTCCATTACCAAAATCATGTGCACTGCCGGTGATTCCGTTCGGCGCTGGTACCGGGTTAAATACGGCGGTATAAGACTGGCTTCCATAATTGCCTGCGGCAGAGAAATAAGCCACTCCTTTTGAAGCTGCAGAATCCACAGCCCTTGCAACTACTCCATCCTGAAAGAAAGGCTCAGTAATATAAGTCACATCATCTACAATTACATTGCATCCATCCTGTTGTAATTGCGCAATTCCCTGGGCAAAATCATTTGCATTAATGAATCCTGTACGGAAAGCAAGTTTGGCGCCCGGCGCTATGTCATGCACTATTTGCAGCATAGCTCTTCCCTCATCAGATTGCTGACCGTAAGGATATTCCTTCAACACTTCAACCGGTGATGGGTAATCCGGATTGCCTGTTCCGGGCAGGTCGCCATTTAAAACATCGGTTTGTGCCCCGCCCAGCGTATTGTAACTGTTGGAGATAACTCCGACTTTGACTCCTTCACCGGAAATCCCATAACCGTCCCGTACAAAAGCCGATTGAATGGCGGTATCCCCCTGGCTGTTAATAATCCCGGAATTGTTGATAGACGGGTACAAAGGCCGGCAATAATCTATCAAATCCGGCAAACTGTCCAGTTTCAAAAGATTTTTTATTGGGTATTCCCCTGAAATAATTAATGTGTTGGGCCCGTTGTCAATGAGATTGGTCATACCATATTCCGGAGTTTGTAACAGGGATAACAGAGTTTGATACTGGCCCTGCAACGCAATCACTTCAATCATCACACTGTCATTCTTAATGATAAAAATGTTTTGGGAAGTATCGGTTACGTATCCAAAATTTTCTGCCAGCGAATTCAATTCTGCCCCAATAAGATTTTTTATTTTGCCGCCTTCTGGTGGTGGATAATAAGGCAGAATACAACGGCTGAAAGTAACAAGAGCAGTATCCGTTGCAGTACATCCCCCTGCCGGATTGGTAACAGTCAATACATAAGTTCCTACGGCATTTACTGTCGGAGTTAAGGTACCAGCCCCTGAAGCAATTTTACCATTGTTGAGCGCTGCCCAGCTATATTGTAATCCGGGCGTGGAAGCGGTTCCATCCAATTGAACAGAAGAGGTGCTGCAATCCAATACCTTATCTGGCCCGGCACTGGCAACTGGTGTACTGCATTGTGAAAATTGTGCATAATTGATCGTCACATTATTTTCAATATTGATAGGGGCGGCGGAGTACACAGCGCCTGTCAGTATACTATTAGCCGAATTGTCAATAGCCCCAATACTTATTCCCCCATAAGGTGCCCAGACAGTACCTAACCAGTTGGAATTCCCTTCAATTATCCATGAATATTTTCCGGGTGATTGATTGCCCCGCCCATGTGTTTCGCAATAAATTCTCGATGCATCTCCGCCGTTCATGGTGGTCGCATTTATTTTACCCAGGTTCACGTCGCCATATATATAGATTTTGAATGTTCCGGTAGCGTCGTTTCCGAAATCAAAAATGAACTTATTGGTTGATCCACTGAAATTAATGGAATTAAAAACATACACACCAGTGCCGGATAAGGTGATCGTTTTATTTCCCTTTAAGGTCACATTTCCATAAGAATCAGGTGTTATTGTTTTTGAAGAATTGATATTGGTTTTGCCTGCAGCCGGGAAGGTGGTAATTTTCGGAAGAGCCGGAAGTTCGGGCAAGTTGGGTTTGCCAATAATAATCCCACCCGAAGGCGCAGGCCCATCATAGCTGGATCCATCCGGATGAGTAACAGTTCCGCTAATGGATCCACCCAGGATGATGGTATTTCCATTTATATCAATGTTTCCTGCAATGGCAGCTTTAGTTCCGATTGAAAGGGCAGGTTGCAGCCCTTGTGAATTAGCCGCGGCAATATTCCCCCTAATAATATTATTGTTATCGAGTTGCACGATTCCGCCACTATACACATTTCCATTGATGGAGGTATTTACATTCGTTTTTATCGAAATATTGCTTCCTATTGAGCCACTGAATTTATCCGGACTGGAGCTTTTGTGAAAAAGACATCCCGTACCAATAGAAATGCTGTCGCTGCTGTACAGCGCAAATTCATTGATATTTAATCTCTGAGAAATTCCCGACGTCGGAAATTGAATGACTAATATAAAAATAATAGTCAATTTAGAAGCCATCCTGAATAGTAAATTCGGGTACATACGATAATTTTTTAAAATATTTTTTTAAAGAAAATGATTTCTCAAAATTTTTCAAAGGCGTAGCAGAACCTATAATGCAATTCAATTTTGGGTAATAAGGTTGGCTAATGTTTTAAGTTAACCCGAAAGCTGCGTCAATAGAAATTCTGTATT
>JBIQMJ010000103.1:0-13238 GCA_044463445.1 Segetibacter koreensis | reverse complement strand
TTTTCACACCAAGACATCAGGCACCCGAAGGTACACGAAGGGGAAACCCTTTCTTCTTTGTGAATCTTTGTGCTCTTTGGGGTTTGTGCGAGACTGCTCTTTCTCTTTTTCTCACACTAAGACACGAAGCACACCAAGGTGCACGAAGGTTATTTCTTCTTTGTGAATCTTTGTGCCCTTTGAGACTTTGTGCGAGACTGCTATTTCTTTTTTTCACACGAAGACACGAAGCACTCGAAGGTACACGAAGGGTATTTCTTCTTTGTGAATCTTTGTGCTCTTTGGGCCTTTCTGAGAGGACCTCTTTTTTTTCACACTAAGACACCAGGCACACTAAGGTACACGAAGGGGAAACCTTTCTTCTTTGTGAATCTTTGTGCTCTTTGGGGCTTTGTGCGAGGATGTCTTTTTTTCACTCTAAGACATTAAGCACACGAAGGAGCACAAAGGGGAAATCCTTCCTTCTTTGTGAATCTTTGTGCTCTTTGAGACTTTGTGCGAGGATGACTTTTTTCTTCTTTGCGCATCTTTTCTCTTTATGACTATAGCACGTTTATCGTTCAGGCCGCCAAAAGGCAAGCGTCCCGACCGGCGGAACCTTGATTTTACCTTCGTTTCCTCTATTTCTATTTCTGTTTCTTCAACATCTATTTGATCCAGGATAGCCAGCAATGCACTATAAGACTTAATAGCTACATTTTGTTCAGCTTTTGAAGATATCTTCCATACTTAATTTTTGTAAAAAAACAAAATAAACGAAATAAACGAAACAAACAAAATAAACGAAAATACCTTTGAATTCAGCGCACAGTAATAAACTTTTATAAATAATTCTTTTTACGAGCTGATTTTTTGCTGCCAGTTAAAAGTTCATTAAACATTATAAGGAAGAAAATGAATTTATTGGTTAGGGTTATACCTGAAACAATGGTATTTCAATTTTTGATTCTTAATAAAATATATTTTCTATTAACTTCCACCTTAATTTCTAATTCGTAATTCGTAATTCGTAATTCGTAATTCGTAATTTTTAATTTTTAATTATAAAAAATGCACCAATTCGCTTCTGCTGTCTTATCCTGGGTCCTGTCTCCGTTTAACTGGCTGATTGTTTTACTCCTTGCCGGCTGGATCCTAAAGAAACGTTCTTTAAAAAAGACTGCCTGGATCCTGGCCGCCATCGTCTTTATTGTTTTCGGCAACGGGGCGTTATTTAACTGGTACGTCAAACAATGGCAGCCAAAGCCTGTTGCCATCAATCCCGCAGTCCAATATAGTTGCGGCATTGTCCCGGGTGGTTTTGCCAGCCCGGATGAGAACGCCAACGGGTATTTCAATTCTTCGGCTGACCGGTTTATACAGGCAGTGAAATTGTATAAGACCGGCGAAATCAAACATCTTCTCATCAGTGGCGGTAATGGCAAAACCAATGAAAAAAACTTCCGTGAAGCCGCCTGGGTTAAAGGAGAATTACTGGCTTTTGGTATTCCGGATTCAGTCATTTTTATTGAAGATAAATCGAACAATACGAAAGAAAATGCCATTAATTCTAAACTCATTCTTGATTCTTTGCAATTGAAACCACCTTACTTACTGATCACTTCTGCCTTCCATATCCCCCGTGCAGAATTGACATTTAAAAAAGCCGGCGTTGCCGTGGATCCTTTCCCGTGTAATTATACTGCAGGTATGGGAGGTTCCTCCTGGTCTGACTGGATCCCGACGTTATCCACTTTATTCAGTTGGGATGTGTATTTTAAAGAAGCAGCAGGCGTTTTTTATGTCCGGTATTTTTAGGGTCGGGAGGCTTTAAGCCGCCTGAACCGTAATAGGGATTTAGATCTTCTTATCGTTCAGGTCGCGGAAGACAAGCGCCCCGACCGGGTTGAACTAAAAAGTATGAACTAAAGATCAATAACTCTTTTAAATTTCAATCAGTAACTCTGGATCTGTGAAGAATTGCTTCTATTAGAATAACATTTTCATTGATTGAAAAAGCAATCAGCCAGTCATTAAAATAATCGGAGATTTAGTTTTTTAAAAGTAGAATTTTTGCAAAGCGACTTACCTTTCGGGTTTCGTAGTTGTTTCTCTAAAAACAATTCATACTTACCAAACCAACGAAAACCAGCCCCTTTTGTATTCTTACTTTCTATAAAATTAATCAAGCTGGTTAAACTTTCAAATGCATCTACAGAATATTTAACCTGCATTAAAACTCTTTCTTAAAATATCATGTGCATCTTCCTTAGAAATAGTTCCACTTTTACGGCTATTACCGACGAGCTTTACTAATTCGTCTTCACATAAAGGCTCTCCCGGCAAATAATATTCATTTTCCACTTCATCCAGCAGTTGTAATTTAATTTTATTTTTTTTTGCAAAATCCAACAGTAGATTGATTTCTTGCTTACTTGTATTTTCTAATTCGAAAAGCATAAATGAGTTAATTAATAATTTATTCTTTTTGATTCTCTTAATATTCCTACCCCAAAATTACAACCAATTTTACCTTTTAACTATACTCCTATTATTAGTCTTCAGAAAAAATGAGAGTTCCGACCGGGGTAACAAAGTCGGCGGGCTTTAAGCCGCCTGAATCGTATTGAGGAATTGGATCTTCTTATCGTTCAGGTCGCAGAAGGCAAGCGTCCCGGCCGGGTTTATCGTTCAGGCCGCGGAAGAACAAGCGTCCCGACCGGGCTACCAACTACCAGCCAAAACCTCTCTCCACTTTTCCTTATAAACAGGATAACTAAAATTGTCCATCAGCAACTTCCTGTCCGGTAAATATTGTTTATTATCCCGGATCATCTTCATAATTGCACCACTTACTTCTTCTATGCTTTCAGGGTTCACCAGCAGTCCGAGCTTCCCATCTAAAAGTGCATCCGTAGAACCATCTTTATTGCCTGCAATAACCGGCTTATTGTAATACATTGCTTCAATAAACACAATTCCAAATCCTTCCTTCTCACTTGGCATAATATAGATGTCGGCAAGATTAAAATGATCCGCCAGCTCTTCATCCGGCACAAACCCGGCAAAGATCACATGGCCTTCAAGCCCTTCCCTGGCAATAATCTTATCCAGCCGCGCCTTTTCCCTGGCATCATATTTCCCAACAATAAGGTACTTCAGATTCGGATTGGTTTGCCGCAAATTCTGCAGGCTCCTGATCACCACATCATAACCTTTGTACCTTTCCTTTGTGGCCAGCCGGGTGAGCGTCATCAACACAATATCCTCCTTTCCCAAATGGTATTTTTTTAAAAGATCCGCGTCTTTTTCTTTTTCCAACGGAGCTTCCAAAAAAGGATCGAGACAGTTATTCAATACCCGGATCTTTTGGGGGAAATATCCGTTTAATTCTACCAAAACCTCTTTGGTGTACTTACTCACCGAAAGTACCTGGTCACATTTAAAAAGCATCTTTTTCCTGATTCCTTTAAACGGCTCCCATACTTCTATTCCGTGCGCGATAAGTACCAGGCTTACTTTCGGAGAAAAAAGCTTGATCAGGTATCCCGCGGGCAACAGGTTGGCATGGCTTAGGATCACCATATTGTTTTTCGTTCCCTTTAATATGCACTGGAACATAAACCTGACCCTTTTAATTCCAAAACCAGTGAAATTCTTTTTACCAAAATACTTTTCATCAATATCACTTTGCTCGTCATACATGGAACATATTTCAAGCTCTTTCCCGGATTCTTTACACAATTCATCCAAAACTTTTCCGGCCACTTTACTTACTTTTTCAATTCCACCCGTGATTGAAAAAGTCCTTAAAGTAAGAAACAGCACCTTTTCGGTCTTTTTACCGGGGTTAACAGAATCAATAACCCGGGAAAAAGTCTTTTTACTGTTTGGCGGGGTGGCAAGCGCCGAAGTCCTTTTTTGGATCAATATCAATGACAGGAATTGAGACCAGTGCATTTTTCCTGAAACAAATCTTTTGTATTCCCTGCTTCCCGGGTCAATTATATTCTTTATATATTCATCATGGGCAAGCCATTTCTGGAACGGAAATCCGAATCCCATTTTAGGCCGGTTCCAGACGGGTTTAGGCAAAATGTCTTTAAAAGCGTCAATCAGGAGTTGCTTCGGCAATTGCCCTTCAGACTTCAGCTTCCCTGTTAAATTCATTGCCAGTTGCACCACCTCTTTGTCGAGGAAAGGCACCCGGATCTCGATTCCATGCGACATGCCCATTACGTCCACATCCCGCAGCAACTGGTTTTGCATAAAAAGATTCAGCTCCAGCCAGCTCGCCTGGTTATAGGAGCCAAGGCTATTCGTATTTTCATTCTGCGGCAGGTCCTGCAATACTTTCCAAACCTGTCCCTCTGGTATATTCAGCAGGCGGGCAATCTGGTAGGGAATGAACTGGCCACGTAAAAACAGGTATTTGCCAGTGGCGCTATCCAGGCTTAGGTAGCCCAACCGGCGCAGGCTTTTCAGGCTGGAGAATTTGCCTGTTTTGAATAATTGGCGCGGTACATGTTTTAAAATATTGACCTTTTGCATTCTTTCGAAAGAGGGATAGCCTCCATACAATTCATCGCCTCCAATACCCGAAAGTACTGCCTTCAACCCGGTTTCTTTTGCATATTTACTGATAAACCAGGTATTGATCCCGTCCCCACTCGGTTGATCCATCGCCTCAAATATGCCTGGGAGATTCTGGTGAAACAGGTCCTCTTTCAGCAGGAACTGGTTACTGTCGCAATCCATTTTCTGAAGCAGAAGATCCTGGTATTTTTTTTCGGAAAACCGGGCCTCCTGAAAATAAAGTGAAAGGGTATTTAACCGGGTTCGCTGATCTCTGTTCGCCAGTGTGGCAATAATTCCTGAATCCAGTCCACCACTCAAAAACACGCCAACCGGTGCATCCGCAATCAGGTGCCGCTGTACTGCTTTTTGCAAGCTCTCTTTCAATAAATGGATCGCTTCCCTGCGATCCGTGATCCGCTCATCAAATTCAAACCGGTTATAAATTTCAATTTGATGAGTACCCTTATATAAATCGTAACATAAAAAGCTGCCCTTTGGCAAGGGTATTACCTGTTTCAAAACCGTTACTGGTTCAGGCAGATGCCCGTAAGCCATCAGGTAAATAGGCCATAATTCATTTTCTTCCTGTAAATAAGGCAATGGTTTGAATCCCCTGATCTCTGAAGCAAAAGCAAGCCCTTCTTTGGTAGCGGCGTAATAAAGTGGTTTAATGCCTGCAGAATCCCTTGCCAGGTAAAGTTTCTTATTTTCTTTATCAAAAAGCGCAAAGGCAAACATTCCATTTAGCTTGTTGAAAGCTGCTGTTCCCCACATTGCGAATGAAGCCAGGATCACTTCAGTGTCGCTATGGGTTTTAAAACAAGCCCCCAGGCTCTGCAATTCAGATCTTAATTCGGGATAATTATAGATCTCCCCGTTGAAGGTGATAACATATCTGCCATCGCCATAGCACATGGGCTGATGCCCGCACTCAGAAAGATCAATCAAAGACAAACGCCTGTGCCCCAAAACGAGGTGATCTTCCTCAGCGGTAAAAATTCCTTCGTCATCCGGCCCGCCATGTCTCATTATAGTACACATTCTCCTTACCATTGATTCCAAAGATTCAACAGGGAGGTTTTTATTGATTATGCCGGAGATTCTACACATTGGTTAGTTTGCAGCCTGTAGTTGGGTGAGTTCAGAATTTAGGTTCAAATATTGTGAGGTTAGTTGTTGGTTAGTGGTTATAAAACCGGAAAGTTTTAAATGTTTTTTTCTTCTCCAATTTTGCTCCTATTTTATAAGAGGATTGATAATTTTAAAATCTTTAATATTTTTAAAATCAGCAACAAGATCACATTTATACATTTTAGCGGTAGCAGCAATAACCGAACCAGCAGTTGGCATAGACTTCTTTTGCCGGTAGTTTATTGCTATATCTATAAGACCAGTACTTATTTTAAAAGTAGTGACCACTCTGAATATTGAATCAAAATGTCTTAACCCGTTGTGCGATTGAAAACCGTAGTATGCAGCCTCGTAGAGGCGACAGTTTGGTAATAAACCATCTCAAAATATTTTTGAGCCCCATCGGGGCGGCACAAAAGATTAAAACTGCCGCACCTACGGTGCTTAAATCCTTTTATTCCTCTTTTCTCCCAAAATATCGCCCTTACAGGGCTTAATTAGGGTATCTTACCATATTTTCAATCGCACAATGGGTTGTCTTACTTGTTTTGGAGTGATTTGATGATAACCCAGTACCTCTAATTAAATCAACACTGGTTACTTTTAGAACTATCGCGCCGAAGCAATCTCATCATTGCAGTCGAACTACCGCTATGGTTCAGGCGGCTGCAAGCCTACCGACCTTGGTAGAAACTTTTGCTCATAGGTTTTTCTGATGCCTTCTTCGAACGGAATACCAGGTTTCCAGCCCATCTGATTCAGTTTACTCACATCGAGTAATTTTCTGAAGGTGCCATCGGGCATGGAAGTATCAAAAACCAATTTGCCTTCGTATCCTGAAATATTTTTTATCATTACTGCCATTTCACCTATTGAAATATCTTTTCCTGTGCCAATATTGATGATGGCAGGGTCATTATAATTTTCCATTAAGAAAAGGCAGGCGGCCGCCAGGTCATCTGCGTGCAAAAATTCGCGGCGCGGATTACCCGTTCCCCAAATGGTAACTTCAGGAGATTGATTCACTTTTGCTTCATAAAATTTACGAAGCAGCGCCGGAAGTACATGAGAATTTTTAAGATCATAATTGTCTCCCGGTCCATACAAATTGGTGGGCATGGCGCTGATAAAATTGCATCCATATTGCTTATGGTAAGACTGGCACATTTTGATCCCCGCGATCTTGGCTATGGCATAGGCATCATTGGTGGGCTCCAGGTATCCGCTTAAAAGATATTCTTCTTTGATGGGCTGCTCTGAATTCTTGGGATAGATACAACTGCTGCCAAGAAACAATAATTTCGTTACCCCGTTTTTATAGGACTGGTGGATCACATTATTCTGAATGCACAAATTATCATAAATAAAATCCGCAGGAAAGGTATTGTTGGCATTGATGCCTCCCACTTTGGCGGCAGCCATAAAAACATACTCCGGCTTTTGGTTTTCGAAAAAATCTTTGACTGCTTCCTGGTTCCTCAGGTCAAGTTCGGAGGAAGTGCGGAGCAGCAGGTTCTGAAAACCTTCCGCCTTCAATTTTCTTACAATAGCGCTTCCGGCAAGGCCCCTGTGGCCTGCCACGTATATTTTAGCATTCTTTTCCATTGATGATTTTATGATTTTTGAGCCGGATCTTCACTTCACCATACAGTAAAGCAAGAAACAGATGGCATTTTTACTTTTTGTCTCTTTGGCAGTTGGTCATTTATTCTTTTTTCAACTTCTATGGCATTATACCAGTTCCAGGTTTTTCCTGTCAAAATGAGCGCTGAGTTGAATATCAAGGGTATCAATCTTTACTACGGCCCTGCTACCCAGCACTTCAACCACGATACCGTGGTAGTCCATCATTACTCCCTGTTTGATGCGCACTTCACTGTTTACCACCAGGCCTTTTGCTTCCACCCTCACCTCATCGAATTCGTTGAGAAACCTGCGAATGGTCTCAATTTCCTCATCCCTGATCTTTGCGGGTTTTCCCAGCCAATACACGAAATTTAAAATTCCGTTCACTTTTTTTACTTCCCATTTTTTTTCCTCTTCAAGCCTTACAAAAACATATCCTTTAAATACAGGCTCCATGACTATTTTCTTACGGTCACTCCATTGACGGGTTACTTTATTAACAGGGCAATAATGTTCGATTCCTTTTTCCTGCAATGAGGTGGCTATCTTCTTTTCCCATCTTGGCCGCGTATATACCGCGTACCATATTTTTTTTATTTCCATAATCCTTCATCTTTTCCGCTTAGCCAAACCGGCCCTAAAACATTTTTCTTAATTTTTTATTTAACCCTTTGCAAAAACCCTGCCTTTTCGGGGAAGCAATCTGCAATCTGCAATCAGCAATTAGCAATTAGCAATCAGCAATCAGCAATTAGCAACCACGATCCGATTCAGCACTCAACTTCAAGTATCCTTCATCCGGCATCCCACGGCTTCGCCCTTCCCCAGTCACATACCAATTGAAACCAGGTAAATATTTTTCATACAGGAAAGCAGATTTACTGGCGAAAAAGTTTCTTGATATGAGCAATCAGCCCTTTGCGGTCTTCGAGGTAATATCCTCCGCCATATTCACCGCCATATCCATAACCATATCCATAACCATAACCATAGCCATTGCCATATCCGCCAAAACCATAACCATATATATTAAATCCGCGTGGCTTGATCCCGTTAAAGACCAGGCACATATTTTTGAATTTCTTTTGTTTTTGCAACGCTTCGATCATCGAAAGAAAAACGCGTGGGGTAACCGCATGGCGCACTACAAATAAATTGATATTTGCGAAAGCCTGCAACAATTGGGCATCTGTCACCGGCGATACCGGAGCGGTATCCATGATCACATAATCAAAACGTGTCTTCAACTCACCCATGAGCTGGCTGAATTTTTCCCCTTGTATCAGTTCAGTAGGATTGGGCGGGATAGGACCTGCAGAAACCACATACAATCCCGGTATTTCTGTTGGCTTACATATTTCTTCGACCGTGGCCTTTCCTACGAGGTGGCTGGATATTCCCGGGATTTTCTTTACGTTTAAAATACGGCTGAGCTTAGGTTTCCGCAGATCCATTTCCATCAATGCCACCTTTTTGCCGGTGAGGGTAAAACTGATGGCCAGGTTAATAGCGATAAAGCTTTTACCTTCCCCCGACACACTGGAAGTGATCAGCAGCGTATTGTGTTCTTCATTCAATCCCATAAAGGCAAGGTTGGTTCGTATCGACCTGAACTGTTCAGCAATTACGGTACGCTTGCCATCCATAATTACAACGGGTTCTTTTTGTTTTACCTGCACCAGCTCACCCAGGATGGGAACTTCCATCTTATCTTCCACCTCAGACCTGAAAAGTACTTTACGGCTAAAAATTTCTTTTAATAATACCAGGAAAGCGCCGGCTAATAAACCGATCACCAGCCCTGAGAGGTAAAAATTTTTGGCAACCGGGCTGATGGGGCCATAAGAAGAAGCCGATTCCACCACTTTTAAGTCGGGAGTGGTAGCTACGGATGAAATAGCCGTTTCTTCGCGCTTTTGCAATAAATAGGTATAAATATTATTCTTAACTGCCTGCTGCCTGCTGATGTCTAAAAAAACCCTTTCCTGTTCCGGCACTTTTTTTAGGAGGTAATTGTTGGCACTGATCTTTTCAGCAATTTGCCTTTTTAAAGTGAGTAAGCTGCTTTTGATATTGGCCATATTCTCCTCAATATCTCCCCTGAGCTTTGCCACCTGGGCGGTGGCAATAAGGAAGGCATCATTATGCTCGCCGGTTACCGATTTAAGGGATTTTACCTGGGCTTCAGCCGCATAGAGCTTATCAAGCAGGCCGGAAAGAGTACCATCATCTAATAACAATAAGGACGGAACCGTCCTGTTTCCAGCCTGCTGAAGATATTTTTCAAGTTCATTAAGGCCATCTAACTTAAGGTCTATTTCACTGCTTTGCTTATCCAGGTCAGTCACTTTGGTAAAATAAGCGCTCGCCTGTGTGGACAGATCCACCGCAGAAGTTTGAGATTGAAAACCGGCAATTTTCCTTTCAACACTATCAAGCTGAGACGAAACCAGGTCGAGCCGGTCATCAATAAAATGCACGGTTTTATCAGCGATCTCATTTTTATCTTCTACACCGTTTACATTGTACAATTCAAACAATCTGGTCAAAATATCCCTCCCTTTTTCCGGAACCGGGGTTCGGAGGCTCACATTCAGGATGGTGGAAGAATAAGAATAAGGCGAAATACTCAGTCCCCCTACAATTCCACCTGCGGCGCCCCCATAGGACATAAACTGTACAAAATAATTCTTGCCTGTTACGTTAGGATTGTAGCCATGATTCATTTGTAATCGTATCATATTACCCCCCAGCACTACCGTTGAATCAAAAGGAACATTTTTATTATCGATATGAACTATTTTCTTTTTCCAGTCAACAGAAAAATAATAAGTGCCCCATAAATTATAATGACCTTTATCCACCGCAATAAATTTGACCGGCGAATTGGAACTGTATAATTCTTCCGTCCGCACATTTCCCTCGTTGTAAACCAGAGCGTACAAGTCCAACTGTTTGACCACATCAGACATCAGGTCGGGAGAACGCAGTACCACGATCTCATTGTCAACGATCTTTTTTTCACCGAAAATGTTCAGCGCATCCAGCACTTTGGAATCAGTGCCTCCTTTCTGCGGGTCTTTCAATAACACCTTTGCCGTGGCTACATACATCGGAACTTTGGAGCGAACATCAATGTAGGCTATGAGCATGGAAATGGAAACGGTAATCACAAATAAAGGCCAGAAAGGCAGGTATTTATAGATCACCTGCTTGAAAATATTGGAATCCGTTTTTTCCTTAAAAAATTGATCTTCCTCCATTGGTTACCTCTTATTTTACCAAACGTGTAAAGATGAGTAAATACAGTGAAATAGCCGTGGTTACATAGGAAATGATCTGCGCAGCTTTGAACTTTTCCTTCACTTGGTTGGGTTTAACATAAATGATATCATTGGGTTGAAGGTAAAAATAGGGCGAATAAAAAACTGATTCATTGGTGAGATCCAGTTTTTTAAATACCCTCGAATTACCGTTTTCCCTGATCACCATTACTTCATCCTTCTTTCCTTTCTCCCCGATGTCTCCTGCCATTGCCAGCGCATCCAGCAAGGTCATATTATCATTGGGTATGGGCAGAACCTGGGATGAGATACCACCGCCCATCAAAGTGACATGACGGTTAAGAAATCCTACCGATACCACCGTTTGAGCCAGGTAAGGGATGAGGTCCTCCTGTAACTGTTCCTTTAATCCCATTCTCGTCATGCCCTCTACATGTACACTTCCCAATTTAAAAAAAGAAATATTGCCGGCCGAATCAACCAGGAAACCAGTGGCGGCAGCTTCCGCATTTTGAGGGGCATTGTAAAGCGCCGTATTTTCAGGGCTTAATGACGACACAGTGATGGATAACAAGTCGCCTTTTTGAATTTTCGGTTCAAAATTTTTGGATACCAGGTGGCTGAGCGTGGTATCATTTTTAATTCCCTGGAAATAATTGGTATTTTTTGCTGTATTACAGGAAACCAGGAAAAGTATGCAAGCCGCATAAAGGAATATACTGAATCGTGTAAACCCTTTTTTCCCATTCTTCTGTTTGCGCCTTTCAGAAGGCCTTTTGTTTTTTACTGTAACCGTCCTTATTATTTTAATGGGAATATAATGCATATTCAGTTTGAATGGCAATAAAATGTAATACCAGCTTGAATTATCGGTGGTGCAATTTAATTTAAAAAATCTGATTGAGAAGGGGTTTTAGTAATAGTGGAAAGAAAAAATTTTTAAAAGCTGTCTTCCTTATGAAAATTGCAATTTTTAAAGATCGTATTGAACAAAAAAATAAGATTAGCCTTCTTTAACAACCTCTTTTTTTCTTTGATCCCTGGCTACCTTGATACCATATAAGGCACCAACCCCCAATAGCAGGATTAGTCCTTGATCTATCGGGCACCAAACCCGGAAAGTGCAGTCAGGATCGCCACATTTCATGTTATCAGGGTCACATCCCGGATCTCCGGCTTGTGCAGAAACGATATGGGGTAAACACATAAAAAATACAATTAAAACCCTGAAGACTAATATACGCTTAAATTGTTTCATAGTAGTAGTTCGTAGACGGGTAAAGTTAAATAATAAATACCCAATCATTGGCATATCAGGTATTATTTTTTTGCATTGAAGATTAGCCGCTATAAGTTTTTGTCAAAAACTATTCTTCCGAAAAAATTCCCGGAATTGAGAAATTTTAAAAATTTTTGATAGCAAATCCAAATTCAGGCTTGATCTCTTAAAACAATATACTAATCACTTTTTCTTCCCCTGAAGGCATCTTTATAATCATCTTGTATATTCCTTTAGGAATTGGTCCAATCTTATAATTTTTAGTAATGATACCCCCTGTATATTGAATGGTATTTTTCAAAAAAGTTTTACCTAACAAATTCATTAATCTTATTTCATAAGTTCCGGAAATCCGATTCGCTATTCGAAGATTAAAATTGTTGCCTATTACCGGATTTGGAAAAATAGTGAGGCCAGGTTCGTCTTTTCCCACATATATTTTTATAGTATCGCTGTAAAATACCTGATTCTCGTTTGACACACTTTGGATACGATAAAAATTATAACCATCAGCCGGAGTTAGATCCGCGGATTCATAATTGTTCAGTGTAGAATTATTTGCCTGAACATCACTGATTTTGGTAAAATGATCTCCTGCAACAGATTTCTCGATATTAAATTGTTTTATTCCATTTTCATTCGATGTCGTCCAATCTATTTTTACCAGGTTTTTCTGCTCGTATGCCTTGAAAGAAGTAAAAGTAAGCGGTATAACAGAAAGGCTTGGAGTCTTAAAAATAACCATGAACCTGTCTGCTGCCCATGATGCTGAATCAGAAGTAACTGAAAAATTAAAAATGGTTGTATCATTCAGGCTTAATGGTGTCTCAGTTTGTAAGAATCTATCTTTTAAAACACCTATTCTTCCTAAAGTATCAAGGTTATAACCGACCAGTTCTAATTTATATTTTATAGCACGCATGTTCCACATCTTAAAAAAAATGGTATCATTATTTTGAAAGGTGTGCCTCCTTTCAACTATTAATATCGTAGTACCCCTGATCATTCCAAAATTCTCACCGGGATTGGATAATTTTCGTGCATCTTTTCCGTCTATATTATTACTGTAACCAGTGTCATACTGTGTGAGTGTTCCATCCACTAAATTAGCAGAACCATCTGTACCAATGGCATACAAATTAGTGCGAAATTGAGCAAATTCCGGAGAAACAGTTGATAAATGAAGGGGGCTGCTGCTGCAGGAAAAATAGGTACCCAATATAGCCAGGATTAAAGTATAAAAGTTTTTCATTGGCAGGATTTAGGATAATTGCAAAAGTTGCATAAGATCAGGAATACCAGTCTGAAAAATAAACGAAATACTGTTTAATATATTGTCCTTAACGTAATTGAGGTCTATT
>JBIQMJ010000102.1:0-13263 GCA_044463445.1 Segetibacter koreensis | reverse complement strand
GGTTAAGCCCGGTTCACGAAAATGAACCTGGTCATCAATCACGCCTGGAAATAAATGTCGCCCTTCGCCATTTATTTCTGAGACTTTTTCTTTTACCGAAATAGCATTGTCAATTCTTTCTATCCTCCCGTTTTTTATATAAATATCCTTTTCAGAAATATTATTTTCATTTACGACAGATATATTTTTTAAAAGATAATTTTGCATACCTTGAAATTTAAACATTAATACTCAACCCAATGCAAAATATAAAAAGAGTTATAACTCTGCTACTATTTTTTTATCCCGCTTTTCTTTTTGCTCAAACTACTTATCTACCTGAAGGATCCAAACTATATCATATTATGGACCGGTTGGAAATTAAAAATGGGCAAAATACGCAGTTGAATTTTTCTGCACAAAAACCTTACAGCCGCAGATCCGTGGTGCAGAAAGCTGAATATATTGATAGTGTTAATAAGGAAATGGGTTCAAAAATTAACCTGACTTCTATTGATGAATATAATCTCCATTCTCTCTTAATGGATAATTCTGAATGGGTAAGCGGATCCAAAGAAAGTTTTCAAAGTAAAAAATCTTTGTGGAATACGTTTTATACTACGAAACCCAACCTGCTGGAAGTAGATACCAAAGATTTCTTCCTGGCGCTTAATCCTGTAATTGATTTACAAGTGGGAGGGGAGTCCGGCAATTCGCAAAGCCTTTATTATAACAAACGAGGTATCACGCTTCGTGGCCGTATTGCCAATAAAATTGGTTTCTCTACCACCATAACAGATAACCAGGAGCGCGGCCCATTATTTTTTCAGAACCGTGTGGCCGAATTTTTCGCAGTCCCGGGGGTAGGATTCTATAAAAAGTTTAAGAAGAATGGATTTGATTATTTTGATGGCAGAGGCTATCTTACTTTCAATGTTACCAAATACATAGATGTGCAATTTGGATATGATAAAAATTTTATCGGCAATGGTTACAGGAGCCTTTTCCTGAGCGACTTTGGCGATAGTTATTTATTCCTAAAACTAAATACAAAAATCTGGAAGTTTGATTATGAAAATCTTTTCATGGAGCTGATGCCTCAATTCACCAAAACAGGCGATAATCTTTTGGACCGAAAATATGCAGCGATGCATCATTTGAGTGTGAATATTGGTAAGTCATTGAATATAGGATTATTTGAAGGCGTGGTCTTTGGCCGAAAAAACAGGTTTGATTTTGAATATTTGAATCCTATTATTTTCCTACGCCACGTTGAAGGAACAATTGGAAGCCCTGATAATGCGCTGGCCGGAATAGATTTTAAAGCCAACGCTGCGCATCATTTTCAGTTTTACGGGCAATTGCTTTTGGATGAATTTCATGTTCATGAAATTACAAAAAATGATGGTTATTGGGCCAACAAATATGGCTACCAACTCGGCGCCAAATATGTTGACGCGTTTACTATTAAGAATCTCGACCTTCAGTTAGAAACCAATCGGGTAAGGCCCTTCACTTATTCGCATGATGATCTTGTTGCGAATTATACACATTATAACCAGCCGCTGGCACACCCTTTGGGCGCTAATTTCCAGGAATGGGTAGGTGTTTTAAAATACCAGCCGGCGCCAAAATGGTATGTGGACGCCCGTGCCATTTATTACAAACAAGGCCTTGATTCATTGGGATTAAATTTTGGGTCAAACCCATTTGAATTGTACACTTCCCGGTTTAAAGATTATGGATATTATATCGGCGACGGCCACACGGTAAAATGCCTGAATGCCTTGCTGAGCCTTTCTTATGAGCTCAAAGAAAATCTTTTTATTGAAGGAAATCTGCTTTTCAGAAAATATACCGGGCTTGATAATTCCAGTTCTTTCAATATCGGTATCAGGTGGAATGCAGCAAGGAGAGATTATAATTTTTAAAGGTTTCGGTCCGGATTTTTTCATTCTTTTCAGTGAACCAAGAAATAATTCCGATTCTTATTTGGCGGGGTACGCCTAAGGAGGAAATCATTCAACTACATGGCAGCCAGTTGAACCTTTTGTTGAAGTTCGATCACGCTTTCTTTAAATAAAACATCTGTATCCATCAGGTCTTTTACCGTCTGGCAACTGTGAATCACAGTGGTGTGATCCCTTCCGCCAAAATGCTCTCCGATAGTTTTTAAAGAATTTTTAGTAAATGCTTTTGCCAAAAACATTGTGATCTGGCGTGCTTGCACAATCTCACGCTTCCTGGTTTTCTGAAGAAGTTTTTCATAGGGCACACCAAAATAATCACAAACCATTTTTTGAATGGTATCAATGGTAATCTCTTTCGAAGAAGATTTAATGAAATTCCGTAAAACTTTTTTAGCCAAATCAAGGTCAATTTCCCTTTTATTTAGCGAAGATTGTGCCAACAGGGAGATCAATGCACCTTCAAGCTCGCGTATATTGTTTTGAATATTATAAGCAATATATTTTACCACTTCTTTCGGCATTTCAAGGCCGTCATTTTTCATCTTTTTCTCCAGTATTTCAATCTTGGTTTCATAATCCGGAATCTGAAGATCAGCGCTTAGCCCCCAGCGAAAACGGCTGAGCAATCTTTCCTGCACGCCTTCCAGATCTTTTGGCGGTTTATCGGTCGTAAGTATTAATTGTTTACCACTTTGATGCAGATGATTAAAGATGGCGAAAAATGCATCCTGCGATTTTTCAGCGCGGTTAAAAAACTGGACGTCATCTATTATAAGCACATCAATCAACTGATAAAAATGTATAAAGTCATTGATGGCATTGTTCCTTCCATGGTCAACAAACTGGTTGATAAATTTTTCAGAGCTCACATACAAAACCACTTTATTGTTATGAAGATTTTTTACTTCATTTCCAATGGCCTGTGCCAGGTGTGTTTTACCCAAACCAACGCCGCCATAAATTACCAAAGGATTAAAGGAGGTAGCTCCCGGTTTTTCAGCTACGGTTATTCCGGCCCTACGCGCTACACGGTTGCAATTTCCTTCAATATAAGAATCGAAAGTATAAGATGGATTTAGCTGCGGATCAATCTGCATCTTTTTAAGTCCCGGTATTACAAACGGGTTCTTAACCGGATTAGTTATAACTAAAGGAAAATCCATTTCATTATTTGAATACAACTTATAGCCATGGCCAGGCACATCCATCGTCACTGGTTTGTTTTTACTGTTGCCACTATCCATCATAATCCGGTATTCCAGTCTTGCATTTTTTCCCAATTCTCTCTTTAATGTTTTAGCCAGCAGGTTTACATAGTGCTCCTCAATATACTCATAAAAAAACTGGCTTGGCACCTGGATGGTTAAAATATTTTCTTTAAGCAATACAGGTTTGATCGGCTCAAACCAGGTTTTGTAATGCTGCCACTCCACTATATCCTTTATAATATTGAGACAATTACTCCAGACTGTTTCGCAGGCATTATCCATTATTTTCCTAAAGCTGTTTTAATATTATTGAAATGGTTCTTCTGTGGGACTTTTTTAAAAATTACTACAAAAATAATTTGTGGTAATTTTCATCAACAACAAAGCGAATATCAAAAGAATTTGTTGAAAAAAAAATTTTTTATTCTCTCATTTTTGACAGTTAAAATTAAATTTTCTGATCAGAAATTAAAATAAAAATTAAATAAAATTTATACACAATTTTAAAAGCTAAAGCAGCATTGGATTCACACCAGTTTTAATATTTTTTGGGGGATTTAAAATGAAAATTTTCATCCATTATTGATGTGGAAAAAAAAATTAAAATCTTTTGTTTGAGTGTGCAAAAATTTTTTTGATAAAATGAAACAATGCATCATCTTTATCGCAAATGCAATTACCTTTAAAAAAAATCTGAATAATTATGAGTTATGAATTAACGGGAAAGTTATTAGTCAAATTTGATACTACGCAGCGTACGGAAACTTTCAAAACGCGCGAATTTGTTGTAGAAAAATCAGAAGAAATCAATGGTAAATTAATTACCAATTATATCAAGTTCCAATGCGTGCAAGACCGCACTGGTATTGTAGATCGTGTAAATCCGGGCGATGAAATAAAAGTGCATTTTAATATCAAGGGAAGCAAATGGGAAAAAGATGGAAAGGTTTCTTATTTTAATAATCTTGATGCGTGGCGAATCGAACAGGTTTTAAAGCCGGGAACGGGCACCGATGCCGATAACGATTATTTTGAACCACTGGATACTTTCACTTCATCATCAGAAGATGCAATTGATGACCTTCCCTTTTAGTATTTAGATACAAAGGGAACATTCCATTAATATGCAACAAAAAATAACCCTTCAGCTACTGCCTTCAGAAGCAGAAAATGAAAACATTATAATTGAGCAGATCGCCCGGATTTCGGGCAAGGAAATTGATTCAGTTTCCGGTTACCATATCATAAAGAAATCAATTGATGCAAGGGGAAAAATTGCATGGATCAACATGAGTGTTAATGCATTCATTGATGAACCATTTCAGCAAAGAAGTTTACAGGAATTTCATTTTAAAAATGTCAACAGCACTTCTAAAAGGGTAATCATCATTGGCGGCGGACCGGCAGGAATTTTTGCAGCTTTGCGCCTTCTTGAAAATGGAATAAAACCTGTTGTTCTGGAAAGAGGAAAAGAGGTAAGAGCAAGACGAAGGGATCTTGCTGTTTTGAACAAAGAAGGAACTATCAACCCTGAAAGTAATTATTGTTTTGGCGAAGGAGGCGCGGGCAGTTACAGCGATGGAAAGTTATACACCCGAAGCAGCAAGCGGGGAGATGTTCACCGTATATTAAATCTCTTTGTTCATTTTGGCGCCGGTGAAAACATTTTATATGATGCACATCCTCACATCGGTACCAATAAGCTTCCCGTCATCATAACGGCCATGCGTAAACGAATTTTGGATTGCGGCGGGGAATTTCATTTCGAAAAGAAAGTAATTGATTTTATAATTGACAATGGTACAATAAAATCAATGGTAACTTCAGACGGCGACAAAGTGAATGGTGATTCTTTTATTCTTGCAACCGGTCATTCGGCGAGAGATATATTTCATTTATTGCATCAAAAGAAACTGGAAATAGTTGCCAAGCCTTTTGCTCTTGGGGTTAGGATAGAGCATCCCCAGGAATTGATCAACTCCATACAGTATGGAAAAAATAATCCTCAGCAAAACTTCCTCCCTCCCGCTTCTTACAGCCTGGTAGAGCAGGTAAATGGACGGGGCGTTTTTTCTTTTTGCATGTGCCCCGGCGGTATTATTGCGCCTGCTTCTACTGATCAAAGCGAATTGGTTGTAAATGGATGGAGCCCTTCCAAAAGAAACAATCCTTTTGCCAACAGCGGCATGGTCGTACAGGTGGAGACGGAAGATGTTGTCAAATACAATTCCGGGTTTAAAAACCAATTATCAAAAAAATTAAATTCACCTTTGCTCATGATGGATTTTCAAAAAGAAGTTGAGCAAAAAGCGTTTGAATCGGGTGGTGGGAAATTTGTGGCTCCGGCACAAAGAATGGTTGATTTTACTGAAGAAAAATTTTCAACCTCTTTGCCCAAATGTTCTTATTTGCCAGGAATAACGGCTGCATCATTAGATGAAATTCTACCTCCATTTATAAATAGCAGGTTGAAAAAAGCATTTCAATTATTTGCAAAGAAAAATCATACAAAAAATAAACGGAGCGCCTATTTTACCAATGAAGCCGTATTAGTCGCTACAGAAAGCCGCACTTCGTCACCCGTAAGAATTCCACGCGATGAAAAATTGTTGCATCATCCTCAAATAAAAAATTTATTTCCCTGCGGCGAAGGAGCCGGCTATGCCGGTGGAATCGTAAGCGCTGCGATGGATGGTGAAAGAGTGGCAATGGCTTGTTGTTCATAAAGTAAATTATTTTTATGAATTTTTTTATAAAAAAGCAATCTATGGAACTTTCAAAAAAAGATAAAAAAGTTGCCCGCGAAATAATTGAAAAAGGGGTACAAATAGAATTCGCCAATGGTTTGAACCAGGCAGATGCCGTAATTCAAAAATGGAAAAATAATCATTTGGGAAACCGCGAAGCGTATCATTTATTATTTAAAAAAATCAAAGATTTTGATAAACATATTGCATGCCGATATGATGCAATGAGGGGATCGAGATATTTCTTAACGGTTGCAAATTTGTTTGCAGATAGAATAATTACTGAAGAAGATATAAAAGATTTTTCAAAGGAAGTAATTGAAGAATTGTACATCAATAGAGATCTTTGGAATAGTAATTCTTCAGAATAATTTTTCAAAATAAAAATTCGAATTATTTCCTCATTTACTGATCCCAAATGCAATTTTTGTTAAACGGATATGTCTATGGAGAGTGATAAATTTAAACCCAATTTTTAAAATTAATCAACTCTCCCCTTTTCCATGGCAATGTTTGTATTTTTTCCCACTGCCACAAGGGCAAGGATCATTCCGGCCTACTTTTGGCCCTACTCTTATAGGTTCCTGCTTTATATTTTCAGAAGGATCTATATATTCATTTTCCTGTGAAAGGTAATCGGGCCCTGCTCCGGCAAATTCTGCTTTGCGCTGACGCATTTTACTCATGTCAGTTCTCCTTCTTCTTTCTTCTGTAATTCTCGTTTCCTGACTTTGTTCAGCCGGAATATTGCAATGTGCAAGAAAGCTAACGATATCCTTGTTTACCTGGTCATCCATTTGTTTGAATGCGCCAAATGCTTCGATCTTATAAATTACAAGGGGATCTTTTTGTTCATAACCCGCAGTTTGAACACTTTGTCTCAAATCATCCATAGCGCGCAGGTGTTCTTTCCATGCATCATCAATCAAAGCCAGTGTGATATTGCGTTCCAAAGCATTGGTCAATTCTGCACCATTTGTTTCGATCGTTTTATCCAAATTGGCAATTGCCTGCATGGCTTTTTTACCGTCAGTGAAAGGAACTGCAACATTAATAATATGGGCGCCTTGCTCCTTACGAATATTTTTGAGAACGGGCAGCGTCTGCGCATTCATAGCGCGGTTCTTCTCATTGTAATGGTCTTTGGCTTCATAGTATAATTTGTTAGCCAGTGTTTGCACATCTGTCTTATCCAGTTCTTCCTGCGTAATAGAAGTGTCAATTCCAAAATTCATGATCACCGCCAGCTTAAATTCGTCATGGTCATTTATTTCTTTGAAAGAATTAATGATACCTTCTGCCACGGAATAGAATGCATTATCGAGGTCGAGGGCAAGCCTTTCTCCAAACAAAGCGTGATTTCTTTTTCCATAAATTACTGTACGCTGTTTGTTCATCACATCATCATATTCCAGTAATCTTTTCCTGATACCAAAATTGTTTTCTTCCACTTTCTTTTGGGCACGTTCAATACTGTTTGAGATCATCTTATGCTGGATCACTTCCCCTTCTTTATAGCCCATCCGGTCCATCAAAGAGGCAATTTTTTCGCTTCCAAACATGCGCATTAAATCGTCTTCAAGAGAAACGAAAAATTTAGATGAACCCGGATCTCCCTGCCTTCCTGAACGTCCACGCAACTGCCTGTCCACACGCCTACTTTCATGTCTTTCAGTACCTAAAATGGCAAGTCCGCCCGCTTCTTTTACTCCCGGCCCGAGTTTAATATCAGTACCACGCCCGGCCATATTGGTAGCGATGGTAACTGCGCCGGCCAAACCAGCTTCGGCAACAACCTGTGCTTCTTTGGCATGTTGCTTCGCGTTCAAAACATTATGGGCGATTCCTTTCTGTTTCATCATTCTGCTTAGCAATTCACTCACTTCTACAGAAGTAGTTCCCACAAGAATTGGCCTTCCTTCAGAAGTCATTTTTTCAACTTCGTCAATAACGGCTTTATATTTTTCACGCTTGGTTTTAAATACGAGGTCTTGTGCATCATCTCTTATTACCGGAACATTTGTAGGAATAGAAACTACATCCAATTTATAAATATCCCAGAATTCTGCGGCTTCGGTTTCTGCAGTTCCGGTCATACCGGCCAGCTTATGATACATCCTGAAATAATTCTGCAAAGTGATGGTAGCATAAGTTTGAGTGGCGCTTTCTATCTTTACATTCTCTTTTGCTTCAATTGCCTGGTGAAGGCCATCAGAATAGCGGCGGCCTTCCATGATACGGCCGGTTTGCTCATCCACAATCTTCACCTGCCCATCTATCACCACATATTCCACATCATTTTCAAAAAGAGTATAGGCCTTTAAAAGTTGGGTAATCGTATGAATTCTTTCTGCTTTAACAGAATAGTCATTCAGCAGACTCTCTTTCTTTTCAAGTTTTGCTTCAGGTGTAGCGTCGCTTTTTTCTATTTCTGCCAGCTTTACGCCTATATCAGGCATAATAAAAAATTCAGGATCTTCACCGGATTTGGTAATCAGTGCAATTCCTTTATCTGTCAGTTGCACCTGATTATTTTTCTCGTCAATTACAAAAAACAATTCCTCATCTACGATCCGCATATTTTTTTCCTGGTCTGACAAATAATAATTTTCTGACTTTTGAAGTTTTACCTTCATACCCGGTTCGCTCAGGTATTTAATAAGCGCATGATTTTTGGGAAGGCCGCGGTGAGCGCGGTATAATGCAAGTCCTCCATCTTTGGGATCATCATTCCCTTCACTAATTTTTTTCTTTGCTTCAATTAGAAAATTACTGGTTACTTTTCTTTGAGCATCTACGATCTGTTCAACACGGGGCTTTAGCTGATCGTATTCCTGATGGTCACCACGTGGAATCGGGCCTGAGATAATCAATGGAGTCCTGGCATCATCAATCAATACACTATCCACCTCATCCACCATCGCAAAGTGATGTTTGCCCTGCACCATTTCTTCAGGAGTATGCACCATATTATCCCGGAGGTAATCAAAGCCAAATTCATTATTGGTTCCATATACTACATCACGGCTGTAAGCTTTTCTTCTTTCCTCACTGTTAGGCTGGTGCTTGTCAATGCAATCCACAGTGAGTCCAAGCCATTCCAATAAAGTGCCGTTCCATTCACTGTCGCGTCGTGCCAGGTAATCATTCACGGTTACGATGTGAACGCCTAAACCAGCTAAAGCATTCAAATAGGCAGGCAATACAGAGACCAGTGTTTTACCTTCACCTGTAGCCATTTCGGCAATTTTTCCCTGGTGCAAAACAATGCCTCCGATCAATTGAACATCATAAGGAACCATATTCCAAACGATCTCATTTCCCCCGGCAGTCCAGGTATTTTTATAAATTGATTGATCACCTTCAATGCGAAGGTATTTTTTGGTTTCGGCAAAAGTTTTGTCAAGCGCTGTAGCAGTGGAAACAAGTTCTGTATTTTCTTTAAACCGGCGCGAAGTTTCTTTAACAACTGCAAAGGCTTCAGGTAAAATTTCAAGAAGTATTTCTTCCAGCTTTTTATCGCGGTCTTTTGTCATTTCATCCACATGGCGATAAATGGCATCACGGCCGGAAATGTCAGCCGAATCTAATCTTTCAGCTTCTGTTTTCTGAGATTCAATCTGGTGGTCTATATCTTTCAAATATTCTTTGATCCTTCCACGAAAATCAATGGTTTTACCACGTAATTCGTCATTGGTCAAAGATTTATATTCTTCAAAAAAGGTATTGATCTGCTGAACAAGAGGCCTGATTGCCTTTACGTCTTTTTCACTTTTATTGCCACCAAATAATAAGGAGAGAAGCCCGGCCATATAGGTATAAATTATTTATTTAAATAGGTAAATGTTATTGTCAATTTTAATGCAGCAAATGTTTTGAAGCCAAAATGACAGTTGACAAAGTTACAAAATTGTGCCTTTTATTTGCTGCTCAGAGCATATTTATCATTATTATAACCAGATAAAAATTCCTTCTTCTGTTTGTTCTATTTTATAAATTTTTAAAAAATAGCCTTCGCCGTTAGTATCCCTTCCTGTAAGCGTAGAAAATCGGTAACCATGAACCGGGCAAATAATATTTTCATTTTTATCAAAAAATCCTGTAGAAAGATCTCCTCCTGCATGAGGACAAACCGAAGAAAATGCTTTTAATTTATCATTGAATTGGACAATGCAAATTCTTTTATCGGCAACCTTTATTGTGGCAATTTTATTTCCGGCAAAATTAATTTCATTGATTCCGGCAGCTATTTTAATCCAGTTTTGCGTTTTATCCATCAATAAAAAAATTCTGCTTTGTAAGGATATTTCTGTTGATATAATTTTCTAACCTGATTTAGAACTATTTGTCTCAACTCTTTAATATTGGTTTTTTCAGTAGCGGAAATAAAAACACATTTTCCATTTGTCTGCATTTGCCATCTTTCTTTTAATTCAGAAAGCAATTGCTCTTTCACCTCTTCCGGCAGCCACTTATCAAAAGTGTTTTTTTCATATTGATCTATTTTGTTGAATACAATTATGATGGGCTTGTTAAGGCTTTTTAATTCCTGCAAGGTTTTATTTACCACAGCTATCTGTTCTTCAAATTTTGGATGCGAAATATCCACCACGTGCAATAAAATATCTGCTTCGCGAACTTCATCTAAAGTGCTTTTGAAACTTTCGATCAGATGATGAGGAAGCTTTCTGATAAAACCAACCGTATCGCTCAGCAGAAAGGGGGTGTGGCCCAAAACCACTTTCCGGGTGGTGGTATCCAGCGTGGCAAATAATTTATTTTCGGCAAACACCTCACTTTTGCTAAGCAAATTCATGATGGTTGATTTTCCAACATTTGTATAACCGACGAGCGCTACTCTGATAAATTCTCCACGGTCTTTTCTTTGGGTAAAAGATTGTTTGTCTATTGCTTCCAGCCTTTTACGCAGCAGGCTTATTTTATCTTTCACAATACGGCGGTCAGTTTCAATTTCAGTTTCCCCGGGCCCGCGGCTTCCTATTCCGGCTCCTTGTCTTTCAAGATGTTTCCACATGCCTTTCAGGCGAGGTAAAATATATTGGTATTGCGCCAGTTCCACCTGCACTTTGGCCTGAGCCGTTTGTGCACGGGAAGCAAAAATATCAAGGATCAAATCGCTTCTGTCAATCGTAGTCACCTTCAATTCTTTTTCAATATTGGAAATCTGAGAGCCGGTAAGTTCATCATCAAATATTATCAGATCCACTTTTTTTCTGGCAATAAAGTCCTTTATTTCCTGCAATTTGCCCTTGCCTACAAAAGTGCGGCTGTCAGGATGATCCAGCTTTTGAACAAATGTTTTAACGGTGTGCCCTCCCGCAGTTTCGGCTAAAAATTCAAGTTCATCCAGGTATTCCCTTACTTCCTGCTCCTGCTGCCCGGTTGAAATTACGGCCACGAGCACTACGTTAACCGCGCTGTTATAATTTATTTTTTTTTCTATCAATAGAAATATTTTAAATGACAAAAATAATTCATCTGTTTTTTAAAAAATGATTTTAAAAAATGAAGCATAGAAGATGCCAGAATAAATTAAGAATCCTGGTTATTTATTGGTTTACCGGAAATTTACAATCCGCTAATGGTAAGACCTAACTGGTATAATTTGAGATTAGGTCCTGCTCCATCCTTCAGGAGACGGTTCAACTGGTAAGAGCCAAAAAGTGAGAAAACTCCATATCCAACCCTTGCAGTTGCCATAAAGTGAGAGGAATTGATAAAGCGTTTACTGTTTTCTTTTTCAAGATAGGAGTTTAACGTTGAACCGGTAGCGCTTAGTAAATTTTTACCCTTGGTATGGGCGTTTACCAGTGTCCCGACTTTCAATCCTACCGCAGCTTTGAAGCTTTTATTGGGATTATTGGGTTTGGAAGTAAAACGGAATTCCAAAGGTATTTCCAAATTGCTGGTGGCCAGTTTATATTTTTTAAAATGGTTAGCAGAATCCAGTGCAGGGAAGGGAAGATTTTCAGATGCCGCTTTTACATCAACTTCCATCTTTTTAAAAAAAATGTTACTTGTGCTAATGCCTACGCCAATGCCCAGGCTTATTTTGGGTGAATTTTTAAAAGGCTTGTTAAGCATTACATAGGCATTAAAACCTCTTGAAAGCCCTTTTTGATGGCTGCTGATGCTATCGGGCATGCCTGCCCAATGATCAGAAGAAAGTTGCAACATAAAATGATCCCCGGCGCGGCTGCTAAAATTTAGCTTATTGTTCTTGGTAGCAGAAGGAGCAGTTTCCTGCGAAAAACCCATTGAAAAAAACAAACAACTTATTACTACAAAAACAACTTTTTTCATACACATAATTAAGTTGGCAAATGTATTTGTTACATGGTTAAAGAAAGGTTAAATACAAATGGGTATTCAAATGCAATAGTATTAAATTTGCAGCCAATTATGGCAGAGTCAAATATCAATATCAACGTGCAACTGGACGATGAAAAAGTTCCTCAAAGTATCAACTGGAATGCAACAGGAAGCACAGCAGAAAATCCCCAGTATTCCAAAGCAATGTTCCTGGCCTTTTGGGACGATGTCGATAAAAGCGCATTAAGGATTGATCTTTGGACAAAAGACATGATGACAGATGAAATGGCGGATTTTTTTTACCAGGTGTTTTTTACCATGGGCGACACTTTTCAAAGGGCTACCGGGCGGAAAGATCTTTCGGAAGAGATAAAAAAATTTGCTAATGAATTTCACAAAAAATATGTGGAAAAGGAGAATGCAGCGCAGTAAACGAACTTTTTAGGATTATTTTTATTTTGTAGCAGAACTTTTTTTATGTCAATTTTTTAATTTACCAATTATGTCTTTAGAAGAAAAAGTAATGGCAGATCTGAAAGCTGCCATGTTAGCCAAAGATGAAAAAGGATTACGTGGACTCAGAGCCATCAAATCGGCGATCATTAACGCAAAAACTGCCGAAGGCGCCGGAGGAAAGATCAAAGAAGAAGATGAAAATAAGCTGTTGCAAAAACTCGTAAAACAAAGAAAAGATTCGCTGGAAATATATGAAAAACAAAACCGCGAAGACCTTGCAGTAAAAGAAAGAGAAGAAATTGAAATCATTGAGAAGTTTTTGCCAAAGCAACTGAGTGAATCGGAATTAAAAACTATCATTTCAAAAATTATTGAAGAAACCGGAGCTTCTTCGCCTGCCGATATGGGAAAAGTGATGGGCCTGGCCAATAAACAACTGGCCGGAAAAGCAGACGGGAAAACTATTGCCGGAATTGTAAAGGAAATTCTTTCGGGAAAGGCATAAAGCTAAAGGCAAGCGGCGCCGGGCCTTTAATCTTTACTCTTCAAAATCTTACAGATGATTATAGA
>JBIQMJ010000101.1:0-13511 GCA_044463445.1 Segetibacter koreensis | reverse complement strand
ATGATGTAAAGCAACAGCTTCTTTCAGAAAAAACACATGAAGAAATGTGGACACCGCAAACTATTATTCCGGTGCACGGCGAAACTACGTATCGTACTCATTTTGCTTCCTATGGGCTGGGCTGGTTTTTAAGCGATGAAATGGGTTTTAAAGTCCCTACCCATACTGGTGGGCTTGCAGGAATCGTAACGCAGGTAACCTTAATACCCGAAATGAAACTGGGCATCATTGTATTCACCAATCAACAGTCTGGCGCGGCTTTCAGGGCTATTACCAATTCTATAAAAGACAGTTATTATGGCATCACAGGCAAAGATCGCGTGAAAGAATATCATGAACAGGTGGTAAGAAACGAATCCAATGCAAAAAAAACTACTGACAGGATATGGGCAGAAATTTCTGCAGAACAGCAAAAAAATACAGGCAAAATTGATTTCAGTAAATACACCGGAACCTACACTGATCCGTGGTTTGGCGATGTAATTATTTCTGAAAAAAACGGAAGACCCTGGTTTGATTCAAAAAATTCGCCAAGGCTGTCCGGAGAAATGTTTTATTTCAAGGGAAACACTTTCATCGTAAAATGGAATGACAGAAGCATGGATGCCGACGCGTACGTAATGTTTACGCTCGATTATGAAGGCCATCCAAATGGTATCACCATGAAACCAATTTCTCCATTGACAGATTTTAGTTTTGATTTCCAGGATTTGGATTTTAAAAGAAAGGAATAAATTGGGTCATGGAGTTTCCTTGCTGTATTATTTATGATTCCGTTGTCCAATCTTCAAGGGAAATGCCCTCCAATCGGTCGAAGTCGCTTACATTTTTTGTGACCAAAATAAGATTATGGAAAATAGCGGTTGATCCAATAAGCAAATCAAAATCATCTAAAATTTTGCCTTTTATTTTTAATCGTGCTTTTTCCGTTGCATAAATATCAAGTGCAGGAAAAATCGGAAGAATGTCGAATTTTAATTGGAATATTTCCAGTGTCTTTCTGTTTTTTTCCCGATGAGCGCTTTTTGCTACGCCGTATTTGAGTTCTGCAATTGTTATTTCAGATATACAACAATTTTCAAATCCAGCTTTGTCAATTTTTGCTTCAAGATCAAATTTTCCGTTTAGGAAATAAGCACAAATGTTGGTGTCTAAAAGATACTTTTTCACAAGTCGATAGGTTTACGGCTAAACTTCCTGTCTTTTTTCAATTCCTCAACAAATTCATCTGCTGATTGATCAAGAACAAAAGCGCCAAACAAAGATTTCCACGAATTATCCTTTGTCTTTGTTGTTGTTTTCATTGATTTTGAAAGCCGTGCTATAAGTTCCAACTTGCTGTTTGGGCTGAGGTTTTTAAGCAACGAAAAGTAGCTGTCAATTAAAGACGAGTTTATATCTGCAGAGTTCATTTTTTTTAATTTTAACCAATGTACAAAAATAATTAAAAATTAATTCGGTTGCAGGGTACTTTCAAATGGTGTTGCATAGTCTATTTTCCAGTAAGCAAACAAATTTTAAACATTTTTATTTTGCTTCATACCTTTAAAAATTAAAAAATAATATTGTCATAAACCCATCCATCTTTCTGCGAAACTTTTATCGTCCCTCCCGATACTTTACTTAAATTTGAATCTCATTTAGTTAAATTAAACATGCGTAAAATTTATCTTTCCACCAATCTCCTGGCTTTTCTTTTTTTATCATCAAACATTATTGCACAATCACCTTTCATTCCGAAGCCCGTGAAACTGGTGAATGGCTGGTCGCTTTCACCCGCAGGCACTGCGCTTCATCTCAGCAGCGATCTTCCTTTGAACATGGCTGTTTCTCCATCAAAAAAGTATGTGGCCATCACCGACAATGGGAATGGAGCACAGGGAATAGAACTGGTCGACATTCAAAAGAAGAAATTATTATCGTTTACAAAAATGAAGGCTGCGTGGGTTGGGCTGCAATTCAGCGCTAACAATAAATATTTGTACGCTTCGGCAGGAAACCAAAATATGATTTTGCGGTTTGATGTGAAGAATGATAGTCTTGTTTTAAAAGACTCCATTGTGTTGGGAAATAAGTGGCCTAATAAGATTGGTGTTACCGGCATCGCTTTGGATGATGCGCATTCACGTTTATATTCCGTTACCAAAGAAAACAATTCGCTCTACGTTTGTAACACAAAAAACAACCGGGTCATTCGACAGATTCCTTTGAGCGCTGAGGCTTATACCTGTTTGCTAAATCCTAAAAAATCGATCTTATATATTTCCTTATGGGGCGGTGATAAAGTTCTTTTGTATGATGTAAATAAAGGCGTCATAATAGATTCTATTGCTACCGAAAGCCATCCGAATGATATGGTGTTTACCAAAAAAGGAGATTTACTTTTTGTTGCAAACGCCAACAGCAACAGCGTTTCAGTGATTGATACCAAAAAACATAAAGTGATTGAAACGCTTTCAGCAAGCTTGTATCCGAATGCGCCAACAGGCAGCACCACTAACGGTTTGGCTTTGTCGGAAGATGATAAGACTTTGTACATTGCCAACGCAGATAATAATTGCCTCGCGGTATTTAATGTTTCCAAACCCGGATCATCACGATCATTCGGCTTTATCCCGACAGGTTGGTATCCGACAAGTGTTCGCATGATTAATAACCAGCTTTGGGTAACGAATGGAAAAGGGTTTGAAACAATGGCTAATCCTTACGGACCACAGCCTGTCAATACAAAACAAAAAACCCCTTATCAAAAAGCGATCACTTCTGAAGAAAAGCAACCGGTTCAATATATCGGCAGCTTGTTCAAAGGGTCACTTTCATTTATTCCTATTCCTTCCCCCGGAGAATTGGGAAAATATTCAACGCAGGTTTATAAAAATACGCCTTACAATAAAAACAAAGAAGCGTTGGCCGAAGGAGAATATGGCAATCCGATCCCACAAAAAGCAGGCGCCTCCTCTCCCATCAAATATGTGTTTTATGTGATCAAGGAAAACCGCACGTACGACCAGGTTTTGGGTGATATGAAAGAGGGAAATGGCGACACTTCTTTATGCCTTTTCAATGAAAAGATCACTCCGAATCTTCATGCCCTTGCAAGGAATTTTGTATTGCTCGATAATTTTTATGTAGATGCAGAAGTGAGCGCCGATGGGCACAACTGGAGCACAGCGGCCTATGCAAATGATTATGTGGAAAAAACCTGGCCTACCAATTATAGCAGCCGCGGCGGCACTTATGATTATGAAGGAACACGGAAAATTGCTTATCCTGAAAAAGGTTTTATCTGGGATTATTGCAATCGGGCAGGGATCAGCTACCGCAATTATGGAGAATTTGTGCATGATGGCAAAGAGCCAATTTTGCCTTCTATCATTGGACATTTTTGTTCCGCTTTTCCGGATTTTGATCTTACCATCCAGGATGTTTACCGTGAAAAAGTTTGGGAACATGATTTCGATTCATTAGTTGCGGCTGGTGCGCTACCTACATTTTCAACACTTCGTTTTCCCAATGACCACACCAGCGGAATGAGAAAAGGCGCTTATACTCCTTATGCTGCCGCGGCAGACAATGATCTTGCGGTAGGAAGATTTATAGAACATCTTTCGCACAGTTCTATATGGAAAGAAAGTGCCGTTTTTATCCTGGAAGATGATGCGCAGAATGGCCCTGACCATGTGGATGCGCACCGCTCGCCTGCTTACCTGATCAGTCCTTATGTAAAAAGAAATTTTGTCGATCATACCATGTATTCTACTTCAGGAATGTTGCGCACGATAGAATTAATTCTCGGTTTGCCGCCGATGAGCCAATATGATGCTGCTGCGATGCCGATGTTCAGATGTTTTACTTCTGTTCCTGATACAGCCGCTTACGTTGCTTTGCCCGCCAACGTGAATATTGAGGAAAGAAACACCGCGTGGAATAAACTGGCAAAAGAGTCTGCAAAATTTAACCTGGCAAAAGAGGATGCTATACCAGATATTCCTTTCAATGAAGTGATCTGGAAATCAATCAAAGGAGAAAACAGCGTGATGCCCACGCCCCGCCACAGCGCGTTTTTAAAGCTGGTATCAACTGATGATGATGATTAGAGATTATAGCAGATATCCAAAGCAAGTTCATTGCAGTAAATCAATAAATAACCCCGAAATCCATTTTGAGACGAAAGGAAAGTTAATTCAGTGTTCCTGGCTTAATAAAAAATATTTGTGGGTCAGTAAAAAAACTTCTTCAGCGGTAAGAATACCGGCAATATTGATGGCATCCATAGCTTTTGTAATTGAAGAAGAAAACGCCTGTTTTGCAGAAACCACATCGGTTGAAATTAATCCATGAAGAATATGAAAAACCGATAGAAATGCAAGTTTAACTTCATAGGGATATTTCAGATGACCGTCACGAATATGAATTACTGGTGTGACAAATAAGTTAAAATGTTCATTTAATTTATTGATATTTTTAAAGCCCCGGAGCATGACTTCTATTTCCTTCAATGCGTTTTCAGGCAATAATTTCAATTCCAGTTTGATCTGATCACAATGAGGATAATTGTTCCAGGCTGGTAACGCCTTTTGCGCAAGAATAAAAGACAGTTCAAGTAAGTCTTTTTCTTTTAACATTTTCCACCACAAAACTTCTGAACGCCTGATCATAAAATTTTCCGGGAAATAATTTTTAATTTTCAAAAATCAAAATAAGTTTCATAAAGGTAGTAGCAAAAGAAGTTAATTTTTGATAAATATACCAGTCATTTTAATATAAATTATTAGATGGCCAAAAAAAACAAGATAATGGGAAAAATTATGTATTATTCGGAAACTTTTAATTAAATCCGGGGGATCAGTTTTAGAAATTCTTCCTTTCTTCTTCTTGCCAGAGGCAATTCAGTTTTGTCGGTGAGCAGCACATAATTGTTTCCTTTATGAAACCGATCGATATAGAGAAGATTAATGATATGGGTCTCATGGATCCTGAAAAACTCGTTTTCCGAAAGTGTTTCTTCAAAATCGCCGAGTGTGCGGCTGGCCAGTATATCCTCTTTATTGGCCAGGTAGAATTTGGTATAGCGACCGTGAGCTTCGAGACGCACAATATCTTTCATCCTGATAAAACGCACCCCTTCTGTAGAAGTAAGTGTAAGGGTTTTATCCATCGCATTTTTATGGCCCATATTTTTCAGTAGAATATCTAACTTATATCCCATATTTCTTTGCTCCATGTTTAGCACGCATTTTTTAATAGCCACAGATAATTCGATTTTATCAATTGGTTTGAGCAAATAATCCAAAGCGCTTAATTTGATGGCATTGATCGCATATTTATTATAGGCAGTGGTAAAAATAATACAGAAATCTATGGATCCTATTTTTTTCAACATTTCAAAACCATTCATCCGTGGCATTTCTATGTCGAGAAAAATGAGGTTAGGCGAGTGTTTCTGAATGCTTTCAATTCCCTTTGCCGGAGTATTGCAAATGTCAACCACCTCAATGGTATCATTGAAATCCCTGAGCATCAAATCAAGAAGTTGGGAACTCTGAAGTTCGTCTTCAATAATTATGGTTCTTATCATATGATGTTTCTCCCTTAATTTTTAATTGTCAGTTTATTGGGGGATAAATATTTTTACGAGTGTACCCGCTGCTTTTCCATCCTCCTCAATATCCACAATCTCAATACCCGAAGGTGTTACATCGTCTGGTTTTAATGCCAGCAACCGTGCAGTAGTAACTTCAATGCCAAAGGAATTGTGTGGCCGGGTGCTTTTGCTGCTAATGACAGCTGCTGCTTTTCGGCCCACGCCGTTATCCTTCACATTTATTTCCAGATGATGGTCAAATTGAAAAAATGAAATCAAAATTTCACCCTCTCCTTCCTTATGCATGATGCCGTGCAAAATAGCATTTTCAATAAAAGGCTGGATGATCATAGTGGGAATAAATATAGAACTTTCAGCCAATGGCGGATCTATATAAATCTGATAATTTAATTTTTTGCCGAAACGAAGTTTTTCCAGTTCAAGATAAAGAGTAAGCATTTCTATTTCTTTTTCAAGACTTATGTCGGCTTCGCGCGTGGTGTTTAAGATCAGGCGGATCAGCTTTGAAAATTTACCCAAATAAGCATCCGCATTTTCCGCCTCGTTGGAAAGCACAAATTTCTTGATGGAATTAAGCGCATTAAAAATAAAATGAGGATTCATCTGGCTACGCAAAGATGCCAGTTGCAATTCCGTAAGTTTCTTTGAAATATTATCAATTTCTGATTTCTGTTTTCTCAATTGCTGATCGGCCTGGATGGATTTTATTTTTGCGGCCATCAACGCGGCCATGGTAGTCATCATCAACAAATGGTTCTGATTAAAAAAATCCAATTGCGAATGTTCAGAATCAATCACACCCAAAACATCATCGTCATATTTTATCGGAACGGTAATCTCGCTAAGCCCGCTATATCCTTCGGTAAGATACCTTGAATCTTTCCGTGTGTCGGGAATTATAAGGGGTATACCGGTCTTTGCTACCGTACCAACAATCCCTTCACCCGGCGCAAGTTCATAAGGAAAAAGCATTATTAATTCTTTTGACCCTTTCAAACCAAAACCGGCCCGCTGTACCATTTTGGTTTTGTCTTCATTCCACATATAGATCAGGCAATCTTCAAACCCCAGTTTAGCGATCAGGTTTTTAGTAACGTCCCACAGAATATCGTCCACATCATTTTTCAGGAGCAGTGAATTAGAGAAAAAATTATTGATCTGTTCTCTTTCCAGAAGCTCCCTGTAATTTTCTGATCTCAATTTTTCCAACTCGATCCTGTTCGCATCCGCCTCCCTGATCTTTTTTTCTCTGAAAGTGATTATTCTGTAAAAAATATACAGCAGCATCATAGTCGACAGGATCAAAAAAGGCCAAACCCATAGTGGCACAAAAAGATGGACAAGTAAAAAATAATGATGGGCTGACATGGGGGCTATTTTAGCTACTGTTATCCTTATTAAAAATAAATAAAATATTTTACAGTAAACAAAGAAATAGAAGAATACTTTATTTCCGGTTCAGGGATTTCAACTGCCAGCTATTTTACTGAAGAATCTTTGCCTGAAATTCAATAACCTGGTATTCAAATAATATTCACTTATGAAAAAAAGTAGCAGCTACCTTCTTCGGGTAGGGTTAAAACCAGGCTGAATCCCGCTTATCGTTATTGCAATAACTTTTAAAAAAATGAAAGATCACAAATTCATCCCGCCCGAAATCTCAATGCGTTGCCCACTGATCCAGCGGGCATCCTCACTGCAAAGAAAAGCAACCACGCCACCAATATCTTCAGGCAGCCCTACTCTTCCTAACGCTGCACGCGAAGCCAGCATTTTTTTCCGGTCCGGGAAATCACGGTTTCCGCCATTATTAAAATCCGTTTCAACCGGGCCGGGTGCTATCACATTTACAGTAATACCCCGTGGCCCCAATTCTTTTGCAAGGTACCTGGTGAGCACCTCGACCGCTCCTTTTGCCGGTGCATATAGCGTATAAGTTGGAATGGCATACTTTGTGGTTCCCGATGAAACATTAACGATCCTTCCATTATCATTCATCAACGGCAATAATTGCTGAGTGAGAAAATAAACGCTTTTATAATGAATGTTCATAAAAAGATCAAAATCCTTTTCAGTAGCTTTTTCAAATAGAATATTGGCTCCATTGCCTGCATTATTGATCAAAAAATCAAATTTATCCACATTCCATTTTGCCTGAAGCATTTGTTTAAATTCTTTGATAAAATCAGGTATCGATCCAATTTGATTGGCATCGTATTTCAGCGCTATAGCCTGTTTCCCCATTTCCTCAATTTCTTTGACCACTTTTCCAGCATCTTCTTTTTTAGTCAGGTAGGTGATCACAATATGGTGATCTTTTCCTGCAAGCCGGAAAGCCATTTCTTTGCCAAGGCCCCTGCTTCCTCCGGTAATTAAAGCGATTTTATTTTTCATTTCTTTTATTGCGATCAACAAAAGTAAAATTAAAATTCATCTGTTTTTTAAAAGGATGAAACCTAAAGGCGTCTCAGAGATAAAATGTAAATCAATAATCTTATATAAATAAGTGGCTTCTATAAATAAAAAATGCCTGCAACAGTTATGCATAAACGAAAATTATATGTAATTACCTATTCGTTTATTAAACAGAAATTCCTATTTTTAATTACAAAAAAGAATAAGTGCAGATGAAAAAATCAGCTTTCAAAATTCTGTTTTTTTCTTCAGAAGGCTAAATGGATAGGGATATTGCTTTTTTCTTTTAAAATAAGAAAATTGGTTACAAAAGTTATTTATATTGCCGGTTAATGGCCATTTTCAAAACTTTTTTATCTTTATCCCGAAAATCGAATCAGAACCTTTACAATGCTTGAAAACAAAGAAATATCAGCCCTTTTTCATTTGATAGACGATCCGGATGATGAAGTTTTCAACACTGTCACTGATCGGATCATTTCACATGGACGGGCCATCATTCCCAATCTTGAAAATTTATGGGAAAACAGCCCTGACGAAAATGTGCAGGGTCGCATTGAACTGATCATTCATAAACTGCATTTCAGGGATCTGGTGGAAGAATTTTCTGAATGGAAAAACGGGGACTGCAAGTTACTTCATGGATCTTTACTGGTGGCCAAATATTGTAATCCTGAATTGATTGCTACTTCCACTTTGCAGGAAATAGAAAAAATAAGAAGAAATATCTGGCTGGAACTTAACAGTTACCTGACTCCCCTGGAACAGGTAAACGTGATCTCAGGAATTTTATACAGCTATTACAAATTGAAAGGAAACGAAGTAAGCTATGATATCAGGGAAGATTTTTTGATTACACGGCTGATAGAAAATAAAAGAGGCAATTCCATCACTAACGGGATTTTGTACCTGATACTTTGTGAATTACTTGATATTCCGGCCAGGGCCATCAATATTCCCAAACAATTTATTTTGGGTTATTTTGATGTGGACTATCAATTCCCTAACCCCGCCAAACAACAATCTGAAAAAATTAATTTTTTTATCGACCCGCTTAATGGCCAGGTATATTCGCATAAGGATGTGGAAAGTTATTTTAAAAGAATTTCTGTCCCTTCTATTCCTTCCTATTTTAAACCACTCACTGACATGAGGATAATTCAACACCTCCTCGAAGAATTCAGCAAATGTTTTACAGATCCGGCACAGATCTATAAAAAGAACGAACTTCTTTTTCTTGCCAGGCTTTTAGACGATTAAAATCCCAAATAAAAATTATTTTTTTTTCTTTGTTTACTGTATCCGGAATTGTTATTAAAACCAACATTGAACTTTTGATAACCTTTCAGACCGATGTTTATAACCTTAAATTTGGCGGGTTAATTGTGGCTGAGGCATTATTCTGATTCAATTTAAAAAAATATTTCATGATGCATTCTACAAAAAAAAGAAAATTGATAGTGCCTGTTGTCGCAGGAATCCTTATTCTCGTTATGGCAGGTTGTAACAATAACAGTTCTTCTAAGCCTGGCAGTAACAGTGAAGCAACAAATAATGCACTTTTTAAAAAATACAATTTAGATAAAATACAATTGCCAAAAGGATTTAGAATCAGTGTGTATGCAGAAGTGCCGGAAGCAAGAAGTATTTGTGTTTCACCGTCAGGAACCGTTTTTGCAGGCACACGCGATGATAAAGTTTTTGCCATTCCTGATACAAACCATGATGGGAAAGCAGATCGTGTCTATCAAATAGCTCATGGACTGAAATCTGCCAATGGCGTAGCTTTCAAAGATGGGAACCTTTACATTGGCGCTAGTACTACCATTTACAAAATGGAGAATATTGAATCCCATCTTTCTGATCCTCCCAAACCTTCAGTGGTCTATGATCAATTTCCTTCTGATGCGCATCACGGTTTGAGATATATTGCTTTTGGGCCAGATAATAAACTGTATGTTGGCGTTGGCGCCCCCTGTAATGTTTGTATTCCTGACAAACCTTATTACGGCACCATTTGCCGAATCAACCCGGACGGAACTGGTTTCGAAATTTTTGCAAGGGGGGTAAGAAATACGGTTGGGTTTGACTGGAATCCTGATACCAAAGAAATGTGGTTCACCGACAATGGCCGCGATAATATGGGAGATACCATTCCAAATGATGAATTAAATAAGGCTTCACAGGCAGGGATGAATTTTGGATTTCCCTATTGCCACCAGGGGAATATTGCTGATCCTGAATTTGGCAAACAAAAAAACTGTTCAGATTTTACACCACCGGTAAAATTATTAGGCGCTCATGTAGCCTCTCTGGGAATTACTTTTAATAAAGAAAATAAATTTTCTCCCGATTATAAGAATACCATTTTTATTGCAGAACATGGCAGTTGGAACAGGTCTACCCCGGTTGGCTACCGTGTTGTGATTTTGAAAATGGATGCTAATGGAAATCCGATGAATCCTATACCGTTTGCTGACGGCTGGCTGCAAAATCAAAAAGAAGTGAATGGCCGGCCGGTGGATGTTAAATTCCTGAAAGATGGTTCTCTTTTGGTAAGCGATGATTACAATGGGGTGATTTATAAAATAAGTTATGAACGCCAAAATTGAATAACAAAGAATTGAATATTAATCATTGATTATTAAATTGCATACCTTTTATTTTCCAAAGTATTTTGAATTAAAATATTTTTTAAAAAGAACCAGGCGATTCGCCTGATTAATCCTTCTGAATTCAATAAGCGAATTCATTTACAAACCGCCCAAATGCAAGACAAGCTTCAACATACAGAAAATCACCTGGAAAGTTCCGACTTTTTGACTGATGTGGTGATCGGAATGAGTGATGGCCTTACGGTTCCTTTTGCGTTGGCAGCAGGATTAACTGGTGCAGTAGCCAATAGTTCAATCATTGTAATAGCAGGAATAGCAGAAATTGTTGCCGGAAGCATTGCCATGGGATTGGGCGGGTACCTGGCGGGGAAAACTGAAACAGAACATTACGACAGCGAACTCAAAAAAGAATATGGTGAAGTAGAAAGAATCCCGGAAATGGAAAAGAAAGAGGTTCGCGATTTTTTTGAAAACCTGGGACTAAGTGAAGAGATTCAGTTGAAAGCCACAGAAGAAATTGCAAAAGATAAAAAGCAATGGGTGGATTTTATGATGAAGTTCGAGCTTGGCCTCGATAAACCAGATCCACGCCGCGCCACCAAAAGTGCAATGAACATTGGGTTGTCGTATGCGGTTGGCGGCATCATTCCGCTGAGCCCTTATTTTTTTATTTCCGATTCGCGAGAAGCATTAAAATTTTCTGTAATCGCCACCCTGATATGCCTGTTTGTATTTGGGTATTTCAAAAGCAAGATCACAGGAGTTCCGGTTTTATCCGGCGGTTTAAAAGTAATGTTGATCGGCGCTGCTGCGGCAGCCGCAGCCTTTGGCGTAGCGCTCCTTTTTAAATAAATCCCCCGGTATAAACGAAAAAAAACACTCGTATTTTTTCTGTGCCTTTTACGTTGATAAGGGCATCTTTACTCGATTTTTTGCATTCACAAAATATATAAGTCCGGGTGCCGTTTTATTTCGGAAATCCGTTGTTAACCTATTTTTTAAAACTAAATCCCATTATTCAGTTTACCGAATCCATTTACAACATTTATGATACATGAACTATTGAAAAATTAATCCCAGGCGGTTAGAAAGCTATGGCTTTTAACCAATGAATGGCTAAAGATCTTAATGGATAATCAGTTTTTGAATTTTGGAGTCCCTTCATGTCTATGAAGGGATATTTTTTTATAAGAAATTTTTAAACAGTATGGATATCATGGCGCGCATCATTTGAGATATTTTTGATAGTCCACCTGATTCTTTTTTCAAAATCATGTTTGCGGACCATGCAGTTTTGTTTTGCACATATTTTGCAGGAAAAATCGAGGCAGGCATCTGAATGAACAAACAATTCAACCGCTTCTCCAAATTCATTTTTGATCAATTCACCCAGAGCCTCTATTTCGGTATGGGCTTCTTTTACTGTCAGATACCAGGGAACAGTCAGGTGACAATCGCAATGCAAGGTGCTTCCATATTTTATAATGCGTGTATTATGAAGGTCAATCCAGTTCTCTTTCCTGTTTCTATTGAGCAGATCTACAATGTCTTTTAATAATTGCTCGTCGGCTTCATCCATTATACCAGCAACAGATACACGTACAATTTTATAACCTGTGTAAATAATAAAAACAGCCACAATAAAGGCGATGATTGTATCTATAAAATTATACCCCGTAAAATAAATAATCAAAAGGCCCCCTAAGATTGACAAAGTGGAAAACGTATCAGTTACCAAATGTTTGCCTCCTGCTATCAATTGCAGGGATTTATTTTTTTTGCCGGTATTGATACACATTCTCCCTATGATATAATTAATTGCAGCCGTAATGGCAATTAAAATAATCCCGGTATTTAGTTTTTGGATCAGGTGAGGGAAGAAATAACTTTGGACTGTCTTATAAATAATGTAAAATCCGGCTATGATGACAAGGCTACCCTCCACGCCTGCAGAAAGAAATTCTACCTTCCCGTGGCCGTAAGGGTGATCTGCATCCTTGGGCTTTGAAGACAAATTCAGGCTATATAAGCCCAAAAAGCCTGCGACTATATTTACAATACTTTCCAATGCATCAGTAAGAATTGCAAGAGAGCCGGTAAGAAACCATGCGATCAGCTTCACGATAAACAAGGTTATCGCGACAAGAACCAAAATTTTCTGAAGCCTGAGATTTTCTTTTGCAGATATCAAAAGGTGAGTTTTAAAAAATGCAAATTACCGAAATCAAATTGGAAAAATTGATAGGCTGTGTTTGGCTTTATATTCAAATTTTGCCTTTCGCCATAATTTTATTTGAAGAAGATATCTAAATATTACATTTGTGATCATGCGCAAAACGATCAGTATTCTTTCAAGTTCTTTCCGGCTGACCATGCAGGAATTAATGCTGAATAAGTTGCGCACTTCACTTTCCCTGATTGGTATTTCATTTGGAATTTTTTGTATCATCGGGGTGTTAGCTACTGTAAACAGCCTGAAAACTAATATTCAGAATCAAATCAACAGTCTTGGTTCCAATACGATCTATATTGACAAATGGCAGTATTTTCATAACGGGCCTGATTATCCCTGGTGGAAATTTGTAAACCGGCCCGAGCCTGCTTTTGAAGAGGTGAAACTGATAAAAGAAAGAAGCACGCTTGCGAAAAATGTGGCTTTCTTAATAAACAGACCACTAAATGTGGAATATCAAAGTACTGCACTTGAAGGCGTTCAAATGTATGGAATAACCGAAGAGGAAAATGACATTCAGCCGGTAACAATTCAATTCGGACGATTCATTTCAGGCGCCGAATTCGCAAATGGAAATGCGGTGGTGGTGATGGGCTATACCAATGCAGAAAGTCTGTTTGGAAATCCTGCATTGGCTATTGGC
>JBIQMJ010000100.1:0-13557 GCA_044463445.1 Segetibacter koreensis | reverse complement strand
CCAAAATCAACAAAATCGGGATCTTGTTCTTGTTCTGCCCCTTTCTCTTTCTCTTTCTCTTTCTCTTGTACCGAAGGGGCTACCGAACCCCCTTCATCACCCCCTTGGCAACCCCCTTGCGCACCCCCTTGTGTAGGACCTGTTTGTAAGCTGTGTGATTTAGCTATGAAACCCTTTACCTGAGCGTCTATGCTGTGTTTTTGGGAAGAATAAACAAGTTCGGCTAAACCTTCAATTTCGGGTTCTTCATTGGTAAATTGTTTGTTCATAACAGCGTCATAAAATTTTAATCTGTTTTCGTCATCAAGTTTTTGTGCTATTTCCCAATACGAACGGTAAAAGTTAAATGCCTTTCTTTTCTCGAAAATATTATCTGTTTCTTCCATCTCGAATTTGAATTTCTGTGTTAATCAATTAATCTTTTTGCAATTTCTTCCACAACCCGTACAGTTACTGCATTGCCTAACATTTTATATCGTTGCGTTTTTGGTACTTCCTTAATTACTCCGTCATAGTTTCCGAATTGAGTCCAATTTGGAGGAAATCCTTGAAGTTTTTCACATTCTATTTCTGTAAGTCGGCGGATGTTTTGATTATATTTTATGACTGAACAATTTGGCGTTCCACTGTTTTTTGATCCGCTTGTGATGGTTGGGGCTATTCCATTTTTTCTTTCTCTAAACCCACCTGCGTCATACCTTATGTCACCAATCTTCACAACCACATTATCTTTCTGCACGCTTGTTAAAGTATTAGAAACACCATCTTGATTTATTTCAAGCATTTGTTCTGTTGGTAATCCAGATTTTCTTGATTTGGGATTTTCAGGATTGCGACCTCTAAATGCGCCTATCATTACGGCTTGATTACACGCACAGTCTAATGTTTGAGCGACTCCTTTGCCAACTCTCCCACGTCTTGTTTCTGAATTTGGATTTGATAGGTTTATGGAATCTCCGTCCGTTGCTTCTTCATAACCTTGCGATGTGGCTGATTTGACTTGTATAAAATTTCCTACCCAACTTTTTTCGTCATTAGCATTTAAGGTTGATGCAATTTGACTTGGTTTCTCTTGTTCGATTTTGTGATGTAATTCAATTTCTTCTCCGATAGGAAATACTGGTTTGAAACTTCCTCTTGCGGTTGCAAGATGTCCGATAAGGTATATCCGCTCTCTATTTTGGGGTAAAAACCACTTTGTATTAAGCAGTTGCCATTCAAGTCTATAACCCCCAATGTTGGCAAAGGCTTGGAGAATTGCCCAAAAGTCTGCGCCATCGTTTGAGGAGAACGCTCCCTTAACATTTTCCCAGATAAAAAAATCTGGTCTGAGGTCAGAAATAAGTCTGATTGCGTGGAGGATAAGACTACTTCTTTCTCCGTCCAACCCTTTTCGTTTTCCAGCCAAGCTGAAATCTTGGCAAGGCGATCCGAAAGTGATAATATTTGGTCGTTCAATGTTTCCTGATTGAATAGTGTCAACTGATCCTGCATAAATTGAGTTTTTAAAATTGTCTTTATATACGGCTATTGCGTGTTTATCTATCTCGCTGAAATAGTGTTTTTCTATGTTAAATCCTGCGTCTTGAAATCCTTTGGAGAATCCGCCGATTCCGCTGAATAAGTCTAATATTGTTATATCTTTTTTCATCCTACTTTCTTTTTTGTTCCCTCGCTAAAAAAACCGACTTGGTATGCTCTTATGAACCAACCTTTTTGTTCGGCGGCTGATACCATTTTGCGGTATTCAGATAGTTTTACTTGCTTTTTCATTACCACTTCCACAAGCATATCGGTATTTTCAATCTTGCTCATATCGTTTCTGTGTCAAACTGTTCCAAAATCCTTTCAAGTGCGATCTGTTTGGATCTAATTTTAATAAGTTCCTTGTCAATCAAAGCGAGTGAAAACGTACTGATTCCGGCGTGGTAATCTCTTTCGAGTTTCTCTTGTTCGTCACGCAATTGAATGAATGCTGCGTTGATTAAATCAATCCTTTCTGAAACAGATCGAACTACACGATAAGCGGTGTTTTGCTTGTTGCTGTATCGGTTCTTTTTCGATCCGGTTTCTACAATCAAATAAGCGTTTTTCAGTTCGGTAATTCGTCCGGTGATTTCGTTAATTGGCAACATTGTTTTTTGTGCCAATTCTTGCGCTGTGATGTTTGGTTGGCGGATGATATACTGAAATACTCTTTGTCGTTTTTCGGGCAGTTTTGCGGCTATTGCTGCAAATGCTTCGTTTCTGTTATGTGTAGCTGTTTTCATTTGTTTTGTTTTTCTTAATTCTTTGATTTTCAGTTGCAATGCAAAATGCGCATTGCGTCAATCCTCCAGTTATATGCAATTTTCAGAACACCATTCCAAATTCCTAACAGGAAGATTGTTCTTTAATCTCCACTCAACGCCATAACAATATTTGTCCTTCAATATATAGTCATTAAATTGCTTTCTAATTCTATTATATTTCCGTTTCCTGATTGTTGATCTTAAATTAAGATGTGGATTAAAAACTTTAAATCCAGTATCATTATCTTCTACAACATACCATTCATTTCCACTATCATCAGTCAAGATTGTATGTTTACCTATTTCCTTAATTATAGTAATCTGTTTTTTAATAAAAGCCGACTCTCTGTTATATCTTTTTCTTAATAATTCATTCATAATGTTAATTATTTTTAAGTATTCATTCCTACTGAACGTTTATTTTTAGTGAACAAAACAGCAGATAACTTGGGTTTTGCAAGATGCGGTGTGAAGTGCTTCGGTTCATATTTTCGTCTCCGAAAATCCGCACCTCGCAAAGCCCTTGCTCGTTATCGGCAACTGCTACCGACACGTTCAAAATAAAATTTCCCATCCCATAAAGTGTGCTTAATTGAACCCATATTCATAGCTACTTGCATTTTGGTTTTGCTTTTAAATAGGTATTCCAGCTTCTCATTTAGCATATTGTGGAGTTGCTTTCTATATCCTTCTAAATCTGTATGACATTTGTAATTGTTACAATACTTACAACTTGGGTTTAGATTATCCAAGTCATTTGTGCCGCCAAATATCTGTGGTTTAATATGGTCAACATTCCAACCTTTGACTAAATCAACTCCACAATAAGCACACTTTCCAGCACACTTTTCAAACACTATTGCTCTAATTTTAGCTTTCGATAACTTAACATTGGTTTTATGCAATGCCGAGCTATCGGTATTTTTTAGAGTTTTTTCTTTTTTTGGCATCTTGTAAAAATTTAAAAGTTACAGCAGTTTATTCGGCACTGACATATAGCCGCAAAACGTTATATAAAATTTGGTGGCTATGACGTTAAATTAAATTGGCATTCATCCACATCCATTATCCACTCGTTCATAATTTCATTTTTAATTGTTTGTTATTTTTATGCATTGCGTCAATCCTCCAGTTAGGCGAAATGCTTTTTAGAAGCTTTGCGTTTTTTCATCTCTTTATAGAATTGGTATTTTGCTGAGCATAAAGTTCTTAATGGAAAATGAAATCCACTTTCATAATGCAACATATAAATAGCATGTTCTAATCTTTCATCTAACGTTTCAGAATCATCACTCCATTCATAATCCATTAACATATCTATTTCTTTTTGTGTCCAAGCACTTCGCCTAACATCAGTTTGGCAAGATGCGGGTTGAATACTATTTTTTGACATATTGTTTATTTTTTAAGTTTGTATTTATTTTAAAGTTTTGGCAAGGCTTTCCGCACCTCGCCAAGCTGTTGGAACGTTATACCACCCCATTATTTTTCAATTCAATTTCCATATCCTGCAATGTTGCGAGATCGGACGGTTCAGGCAGATAGATCCCGGCTTCGGCACTTGCGTAATTGCGAAAGTTGTCGATTGCCGTTGTGAGTTCCTTTGTGTCCAGATCGGCGGTTGAACGCCAACGCTGTATGGTTACCAATTCGCCTATTTCACCATCGTAAAAGATGTTTGCGTTTACGTGTTGTTTGAATATGTATTGCTTCACTTCTTGCATTGTATATCCGGTTTCATAAGCAAACCAACCCAAAATCAAATGCAGATACCGATTTTGCGAAACGGTGCGTTTTGGTTTCTTTTCCGTAAGTTCGATCGTTGATTTCTTTTCAATCAATTGTGTGAAGCGTGTGATTGCTCGCTGGCGGTGATGTGTATTTTGGGTTTTGTAGATTGCCATTTTTAGTTTTCCGGTTTTTCGTGAATGTTTCCGATTACTTCGTATTCAAAATCTTCCAATTCTTTGAAAAGGACATAGCCGTGTGATTTATCTTGCTTAAAAGAACAATCGAGCATCCATTGACCCAACTTTTCATCGAAATAAACTTGTAAATTGGATTGTAGTATTTCGCCATCGACTTCTTCCCAATCGCCTAAAATGTCACCTTCATAAATTTCTTTGCCGTTTTTATCTTTGAATCCGGTGTACTGTTGTGGAACTATTTCCTTGTGTGAAAAATCATAAGTTAACGGCTGTCTATAACTTAATTTCTTTAAGGTTTTATTCCAAAACCTGAATTTTATTTCTCTCATGCCTTCACAAGTTTTTCAATTCGCACTTCCTGAAAGAATTTATTCATAAAGTCTTTTTCCCAGTCGGAGCAGTCTTGTAGTTGCTTTCCGTTGACCAACCATCGGCAGCCGATTTTCTTTATTTCCATTTTGAGTGCTTCTGGTTGTTTATTACTCAATGCAAACTTTCTGCTTTTGCGTCTGAATTCAAGTGAACCCATCGCTGATACGGCTTCGGAAACGGTGTTGTAACCATTCTGTTTTGCGTATTGTTCTAATATCGTATGTGTCATAAGATTGATTTAAAAAGGTGTTTTATTAAATTCTATTTCCATTCCGTCATAAGCCACCGAAACGGTTTTTCCGGTCAGTTCGTCCACTTCTTTTTTGAAGCGTTTCTCGTCTGAATTACCGTCTGATAAGTGAATTAGTACAATGTTGTTCACATTTGACAAGTCATTTGTTGACAATAATTCTTTGCAATTTTCAAGGCTGAAATGCGAACGGATTACTCGATCTCGCAGAAACTTCATCCCGGTTTCAACTCCCAATCTTTCATTGATGATGTTTTCACAATAGTTTGCTTCAATAATCACATTATTGAGTCCAGGAAATAGATACTCCACGTAATAGGTGTCGGTGATAAATAAAGTCAATCCACATTCCGGGTGATTGATTAAAAAACCTAAAGGTTCTTTCGCATCGTGTTTCACGTCAAAAGGAATGATTTCGAACTCTCCGATTTTGAACTTTTTGTTTTTACGGATTGCATTCGCCCGGTTGGCATCCAAAACCTTTTTCGCTTTTAAGGTTCCTTCCGAAGCATACACGTCAATTCCCCAAGTCATTACATCCATAATGGATTTAGCGTGGTCGTTGTGTTCGTGTGTGAGAATACATCCAACAACCTTATTTAGATTGAAGTTCAGAGAGCTTTTGATTGAGCTGGCTTTTACACCACACTCAATCATAAGAATCTCTTTTGCGGACTCCAACAAATAACAGTTTCCACGGCTACCGGTGCCTATTACTTTGAGTTTCATTAAAATCCGGGATTTGCAGTTTCAAACATTTCAGCTTGTTCCGTTTTGGTAGCTTCTTTTTCAGCCACAACCTCCGGAGCGGTTTCTTCTACTTCCACTTCTGCATCTTCTGCATCGTCAAAAATGATTTCCTTTTTATTGGCTTTCTCTTTGATTTCATGGTCAACATCGGCTTGAACTTTGTCTGGCGTGTCTTCGTAGAAAACTGAATCATCTGAACTTCCTACTATGATTTTAGTAGCACGATTGATCACGGATTTAATGGCCATTTGATCAGGGAAATTTTTATGAGCCGGTGAATTGCCTTTCATCGCTCCTTGGTTCCAAGCTTTTTGTATTTGCTTGATGTTCATAATTTCCACATCAAAAGAACCATCCTCAAATTCTACAATGGCATAAGCACCGATAACGTTCTCTGTACCGATTGAATCCAAGGTTTGTTTGTGTTTTACGATGCGCTTACGTCCTGATTGTGGGTCAACTTCAAATGCGAAGTCATCACCTTTGTAGATTGCCTGACCTTTGATTGATTTCACACCTCCAAATCTCTTTGCCAAGGCTACATTACCCATATAAGAAACAGAAAGTTTCAGTTCGTTACCATACGGAATGAAGTAACATTGGTTTTTTGCCGGGTTCAGACCTTTTGTGGTCATATCGAACAAGGCTTTGGTTACCGATTCGTAGGTACATTTTTCTAAAACCTTGTTTTGGTCGTCCTTTAATTGCAAATAAGCTGCTTGCAAAGCGTTTTCTGCGCTGTAATCCTTTGGCAGGGTAAGTGCCTTGGCTGCGATTCTGCTGTTCACACTATCCAAAACCTCGTTTGTGATTTTGTTAGTGATTTTTGTTAATTGTTTTTGATTTTCTGTACTCATTTTAATTTGATTTAATTATTAGTTGATTTTTGTTTTGTTGGGTCGAAAAAACGCGGGCTTCACGATGGAGATCCACCCGCACTCCCAACTAAAATTTATGCGGTTTGATATTGTTTTTCTAACTGTTGAAATCTCAACTTGCCATCAGCCGGAGAAACGATTAATGTTATCAGTTGTGAATTCGTGTCAATCAGTTCTGATACGGATTCTTTGTTGTCCACCACGATTGGCGCAGTTACACCATAGAATTCAGAAAGCGTATTGATGATGTCGATTCCCGCATTGATTCTTGAAGCTGTGTTGGCATCTGTGAACGGTACTCCGTCAATCAAGGTTTCACAAGTTGGTTCCAAACCGCCATTGATTTGCTCTTTGAACATTCGGAAAGAAACCATTTGGAACTTGCCGCGAACACGTTTCTCAATTTCATCTACTTTCAGTTTGGTAAATGCTTCCAGCGTGAAGATTTCTTTGTCCACGTTGGCGATCTGTTGCGCCAATTCCTTTTCGCGGTCTGCAAGTTCTTGAATGCGTGCGTTGGCAGCTTTGATTTGATCAACTTTCAAAAGTTCAGCTTTCAATCCATCAATTTGACTTCTGATTTCCTGACGTTTTTCTTTTAGTTCGCTGTTGTCGATTTTTGGCTCGGAAGGTTTTGAGTTTTCCAATGTTTCTAACTCATTCAATTTTGACTGATACTCTTTGTGAGATTGCAATAGATTCAACACTACTTCTTTCGGATCTTGTTGCGTGGCACCTTTTGAAAGTTCTTTTTCATTATCAATCAGTAAATTGATTTTGTCAAGTTCCTTTTGAACTTCCAGAAGCGTGTTTTTAAGTTCAGCAAACTTTTCCTTTGCTTCGGCCAATCTTTGTTCGGTTGCATCAAAATCTTTTTTCAACTCCTTACCGTAGGCGGTAATGGCTGAAAGCTTTTTCTCCTTGTTTGTTTTGAAGTTAGAAATGATTTCATCCACTTTGTCGGCCGGAAGATCTTGCTCACACGAAGGACAAACGGTTGAGTCTTTGCATTCCTCGGCATTGATCTTTGCCCATTCAGCACGTTTTGAATCCATTTCAGCTTTGATGTTCTGAATCTTTCTTTCATCCGTGTTGATATAGCCTTCCAGGTCTTTCAGGTCGCGTTCAATTTTCCCAAGTTCACGTTCTTTGGCTTGTTTGTCTTGTTGGTATTGTTCTAAAACCTCATTACCTTTTTGGTGATTTTTCCTTGCTTCAATTTCAACATCATATTTAATCTGATCAATGATAGATTTAACCCGCAAAACCTCTTTGTTGTGATTGTTAATTTTATCAAGTTCTACTTGGTAGGCCTTTGAAGAGTTTTCAATCTGTTCTTCTACCGATTGAAGTTCAGAATTCAGTTTGTCAAGCTGACCGCTGATTTCTTTTTCATTCACCGATTCCGGTTTTGACTTCTCTACTTCATCAATTCGTGAAGGAATGACTGCAATTTCTTCTTTTGCTTTTTTTACGGAAGCTTGAAGCATTTTTTTATAATCATCTTCGGAATTGTATTTAGCGAGCTTCTGAACCAATTCAGCATAAGCCTTATTGTTTCCGATTAATTCGTCATTTGAAACGTCGCCCGCGATTTGAATCAAGATGTTGCGGCGTTCTTTCCACGGCAAGGAATTGAAAGCTGTTGGCGAAGTGATTAATTTGAAAATGAATTCATCGCAAATCTGATTTACTTCACGCTGAAAATCCAATTGCTTCATAGGTACACCATTCCAAAAGAAATTGGTTTCGTGTCCGGTGAAGGTGGCTACTTCGGCACCTCTTTGTTTCACCCACTTTTCTGAATAAACACGTCTGACTTCGATCAGTTCACCGTCCACGTCCAGAATAGCTTCTACTTCGTGATCGATCTTCGGGATGGCGTTTCCTTCTTTGTCAAGTGTTTTGATTTCAAAATCCTTTCGGTCGGTTGAATCTTTTCCAAATAGTAGCCAAGTGATGGCATCAAAAATGGTGGTTTTACCGGTTCCGTTGGCTCCGAATATTTGTGTTTCATCTGAAAAGTCTATTTCCAGAGATTTGATGCCCTTGAAGGCCGTCAATTTGAGTTTCTGTAATTTTATTGTTTTCATAATTCCGTTGCTTCTTTGATTAGTTTTTCAATTTGTCTATTTATTGAGTGTCCGTTAAATCCGTGATGCTCGTTCACGTCTAAAACCTTTTTTAGCATCTCAAGCATTTCAGGCGCTTTGCTTATGAGTAGGGCATCTTCTTTCTTCCAAATACTTTCGCAAATCAGTAGTCCTCCGTAGTAGTCGATGTCTGTGTGTCCGGTATGGTCTGAAAATCCGCTTGTGTCTTCTGTGTCGGAAACAACTGCGGGAACAAGTTTTGATACCATCCACTTTCCTTTTGTTCCTTTGAATTCCATATTGTTAAGATTTAAAATGTCATTCTGATTCCTCCGTAACTAAGTCCAACCCCGAAAGTAATATAATCGGGAACGCCTAACTCGTGAAGTCCGTAGCTTACCGCTCCGCCAATAACAGTCCAACCAACTTCCGCCCAGTTGAATTGATTATAAGGCTGATTTGCGTCGTAAACTTCTTTTATAAATCCAACCATAAACGCTGAACCCACCGCAGCGACTACATTAGGGACTGATTCGTCCAAAACTTTCTCATTGAACGTTATGGTTCCCGAACCTGCTACCATTCCAAGCGCTAAATGCAGTTGGTTGTCAACCTTTTCAATGCTCATTGACTGTGCGTGAATTGAAGTGCTTACAAAGAGTGCTAAAATGGCCGCTAAAACGATTTTCATAAGTCGGTTTTGGTTATTGGGTTTTGGTGACTCGGTTGCGAAATTATTTTCGTCCGATACTTCATAATCTCCAAGTAAAAACCGAAGGTTTACGGTCTGTCCGTGAATGGAAGCTCCAAGTGCTTCGGCTATTTCACTATATCCAAGGTCATAAACCTTGTGAACGATCTCTGTTTTACGATCTCTACAAAGAGATTGGTTAAACTTGTTGATACATTTCGCCAGTTCGGCGTTTGTACTTTCGTTAATGTTTGCTAAATTTGTCATCGTAATTTTGATTTAATAGTTATTATTATTTCATTTAAAGTCCTGTTGTCGCAGGGCTTTTTTTATTTTAGAATGGTAGGTCGTCGTCCGATCCTGCCGTGTCATAATCTGCCAGATTCCCTCCGGCTTGGCTCTGTGGTGCGGAATTATTATCTTTCTGATATTCCTTTAGATTCCCGATATAGATTCGGTTGTCTTTATCTCCCATTTGAATAGAAGCGTGATTTCCGTACTTGTCGGCTTCATCATTTACCCATACGGCAACGTTGAGATATTTGGCTTCGTTGCTGAACGGTTTACCGTCCTTTCCTGTGGTTACAATTTTGGATTTATCGATTTTGTTTAGGTCGATGGATCCGATTAATAATTTGCTCATTTTGTTTGTATTAAATTAATTTGTCAATCTTTCAATCTCGGCGTCAACGGAACTTTCAAGGATTCCCATTTTGCCTTTGGCTTTTCGTAGTAAGGTTTCTTCGGAAGCGAGAAGGTTATAAAAGGCTGTTCTGTTTATATTCAGTCTTTCCATTGCTTCTCTGGAAGATATGATCCGGGTTTTGCGTTTTAGATTCTCTCGTCTTACGAATCCCTGAACCAAATCTTGAAGTGCTTCTTTATCTACCAAAACATAATCTGCCATACTTTCTAAGTTTTTTTCTAAACCTTACCGAGTCAAGTTCTGCAAGGGCGTCAAGTCTGATTCTTTCTAAATTAAATTCTTCGCCTTTTCTTCTACATTCCACGTACTTTGCTATTTCAAGGGTTTTGTTTACTCCCAGTTTTCGAAATATGTTGCTGATGTGCGTGGTAACCGTCTTAGGGGAAATACAGAGCTTGTCTGCGACTTCCTCCGCGGTCAATCCTACTGATGCCAATAGGGCGACCTTCGATTCAGCTTTTGATAGTGTCACTTTTATTGCGTTTTACTGGATTGTCCCAAATTTTCTCCGTTACTCCATACTTGGCGAAGATTTCTTCTGTGGCCTTAATTTGTAGGGGCGTAAAGCCGTACTCGCCACGTCTGCGTGCGAAATAAGCTTGATGAGAAGTAACTCCAAAAGAGGTCATTATTTCGTTTCTGAACTCCTGAACTCTGCCTTTTGGGATTTGATTTTCTCCGCTTGTGAATGATAGTTTTATAATCTCTGTCGCTGCTTCCATTTACATATTTTTTAGTATTGTCTTTTTTAAATTCTTACTTTAGCTTTGTAAAGTGAGATTGATATTGCGAAAGTATAGAAAATTCTATAAATAGTAAAGAAAATTCTATAAAAATATATAGATTTTCTTTAAAAAAATTATATATGACTGAGAATGAGCGACTTCGGGAAATTCAAAAAGCGTTGGGATATACGAACCAAACTGCTTTTGCAAATGTTTTCGGGATAAAGCAAGGAAGTTTGAGCGATATATATAGATCGAAGAACGGTATTAAGGTTTCAGATTCTATAAAAAGGATTTTAGATAAAGATTTTTCTATAAATATAGATTGGCTTGAAACTGGTGAAGGGAATATGTTTAAAGATCAATTGGAAATTAAACAGAAGCCTGATGGCAGAATGCTTGAAAAAAAATAAGTTGTACCAAAAAGAGGTGGTGATCATCCCGGTAAGCGGACGCGCCGGATTATACAACTCTTATTATTCAGATGAATTTATAGATAAAGAATTGGACACGGAAATCATAGAATCAAAAGACCCTATTTCAAATTATTCAAAATACTTTAAAATCGAAGTCGATGGAGTGAGTATGGATGACGGGACCCGGCGAGGTGTAAGTGAAGGCGATTGGATCGTCGCGCGATCTCTTGAGCGTAGTTTGTGGCGAAGTAAACTACACACTCATAAATATAAAATTTGGGTGTTTTTCCATAATGAACGCGGGATTTTAATAAAGGCTATTAAAGATCAGAATGAGGAAACGGGTGAGTTGATCCTGGAGTCGTTTAATAGCGATAAAGAGCGTTTTCCTGATATTAAAATAAAGCTGTCGGAATGTTCGTATGTGTGCAATGTGGTTAGGGTGGAGTACGAGCCGCCGTATTAAGGGCTTCAAATAAAAAGTAAATATCTTGTTATGAAAAAAACTACAAATGTGTTTATCGGAATTGCTTTAATACTCGCTGCTTGGTTTATCTACGAGTACAAAAATCATAATCGGTACGTGGTTATGGGTAATGCCGTTCTGGATTCAAGGGATGGGAAGGTATATGTCAATGGTAAATATTTTGAGCTACACAAGTACAAAGAATATATTATAACACATAAAAAAAAGAAAAAACGATGAAAACGGATCTATACACAAAATCAGTCTTGACTATAATCGCAATATGTTTGTCTATTATGGTGGCTAAAGAGTTTTTATACGCCGGAACGAGTTATCAGAATATAAACGTGCCGATCAATCCAGATGGTAGTATCAATGCGAAAATAATAAGTTCGGAAAAAATGGATGTGAACCTGATTGAAGTTGATGGTTCGCCGGTGCGAAATAACAAGGGAAAGTTAATTGTAGATGTAAGATAATGGAATCTTAATACAGTAAAAATGAAAAAATTTGTTGCCAAATATAATATTGAGCGGTTTAATGAATTCTTGGATTCTACGGAACTAAACCAGGCCGAACTCGCTAACAAGTTGAATACAACGCAGCCGAATATATTTAAGTTGTCCAAAGGATTAGCTAAAGATATTTCTGCCAATATGCGGGAAGCTATTCAAATGAAATTTGGTGTCAATCCGGCGTATTTTTACAACCTTTCTGATGAGTTCTACCTAAAAAATTCTGAGGGTAAAAAATTAGAAGCCGCAGATAAAAAGTTCAAAGAATATGAAGCGGAAATTAATGAACTAAAAAAAGAGATCGTGCGCCTGAAAAAAACAATCGACCTGCAATTCAAGGAACTGGATCGAGCCGCAAAATATAATGTTTAATCCCGGAGCCTATTCGCTAACTTAGTTGATCCCTAAACCCTGATTTTGGGCAAAAAATTGAGGTTTTAATATAGGGTTTTTTCTGGGATTATGAAATAAAAAAAGCGCAAATTAATGCGCTTGGGTTTCTCCGGTTTGATGGCTGTTTATACTCGCCGGATCGAGTCAACTAAAAATTACAAATGTTCTATATCTCCGCATTCTAAACCGTCACAAATACATTTACTATCGCATTCTCTGTGCGTGTCGTCGCTGCATTCGTGCAAATAAACGTCTTGCGCTGTCTGTTCTCCCAAATAGTTTACAAACTCCGCCGGATCTGTAAAAGTTCTTATATCGTCGTTTAATTCGTTGGCTATTGTCAAGCTCTGGATGTCCACGAAATAAATATTTTCTTTGGTGTATATTTCCAATATTGGCGGCTCCTGGTGTGGTTGGGTTCCGCATCCGATTAATAAAAAACCGGCGTAAATTGTTAATAGTGCTTTTTTCATTCTGGTAGGTGTTTGATATTGATTTCAATTAAATTTTTCGCGTGTTCGGTGGCTCCTTTAAGCGTTAAAAATATTGTTCTGTCTGGAATTATTACGGCCTTATGTGTTTGCCGGTGGTCCTGGATCCACGATAAAAAACAGTCTTGGCGCGTGTCCCTCTGGATAGTGAAAGAATGATTTTTATAAGTAAAATTATACTCTCTTTCTATGTCGGTTTTTAGTTGTTTCATTTTATGCGGTTTTGAAGTCTGCAAGCTCTTGTTTAAATCCGAAATATTTAATTTCAACGCCTATAAAAAAACCGTCATCCTCGTCATATATATAAACTCCTCCCGGCTCCGCGTCCATCTCGTGACTATCTAAAAAGTCCCAAACAATTTCTTCCGCTCTTATTAGGTGCGTTCCTGTAATATCAGCATCTGCAACGTTTTTAAATTTTATAAATGCGTCGTCCTTTTCCATTAAAATAAATTCGGCGGTTTCTAAAAGTTTATTTAAGTTTTTCATCTCAAGTAATTTTTATTTATTTTACATATATATTTGTTGTTAAATTGTTCCGCTTCCGGTTTTAATTCCTTCAATTTATTGCAGTAAAAAACTGCTTTTTTAA
>JBIQMJ010000099.1:0-13597 GCA_044463445.1 Segetibacter koreensis | reverse complement strand
TGGTTTTGTAAGAGTAGGGCTTAAAAGAGAAAAAATGGAGGCGGATATTAAAGAAAAGGAATTGAAAGAATAGAAATACTTCCTGCTGATTTGCAGGAAAGTAAACCAACAAATTTGCAGAATTTTTATTCTGATTAATACGCCCTCGCAAATAAGACCCTTTCTGAACTTGGCTTTCCGGTTAATATGTCTTTTCCCTCTTCTTTTGGATTGTTCAACGGAATACAACGGATCGTTGCTTTGCTTAGTTCTTTAATCTTCTCCTCCGTTTCTGCTGTCCCATCCCAATGCGCCGAAACAAAGCCACCTTTTTCATCCAGTATTTTTACAAATTCATCCCAGGAATCCGCTTGGGTAATGTGTGCGTCACGATAAGTTTTTGCTTTCTGATAAATAGAATTTTGAATATCCTTTAGCAAAACAAAAACCGTATTGGCGAGGCCATCCAAAGAAACAGATTCTTTTACTTTTGTATCACGGCGGGCCACTTCTGCAATATTTTTTTCAAGGTCGCGCATACCGATAGCAATTCTTACCGGCACGCCTTTCAATTCGTATTCTGCAAATTTCCAGCCTGGCCGGGCGCTTTCATCATCATCATACTTTACAGAAACGCCCAGCGATTTAAAATCTTCCATTATAGGAATTACTTTTTCATCAATCGCTTTTTTTTGTTCTTCCCCTTTGTAAATGGGAATAATGACCACTTGTATTGGCGCTAGTTTTGGAGGAAGAACTAATCCATCATCATCGCTATGCGCCATTACCAACGCGCCAATCAGCCGGGTACTTACGCCCCAGCTTGTCGCCCAAACATAATCCAGCTTGTTTTCCTTATCACTGAATTTTACATCAAAAGCTTTGGCAAAATTCTGCCCGAGAAAATGTGAAGTGCCGGCCTGCAGGGCTTTTCCATCCTGCATCATAGCTTCAATACAAAATGTATCTACCGCACCGGCAAATCTTTCATTTACACTTTTAACGCCACGAACCACCGGCATCGCCATCCATTCTTCTGCAAATTCCGCATAAACATTTAGCATCTGCATGGTTTCATTAATGGCTTCCTGTGCAGTTGCATGAGCAGTGTGTCCTTCCTGCCAGAGAAATTCTGTAGTACGTAAAAAAAGGCGGGTACGCATTTCCCATCTTACCACATTTGCCCATTGATTAATGAGCAAGGGAAGATCGCGATACGATTGTATCCAGGTTTTGTAGGTGTTCCAGATAATGGTTTCTGATGTAGGCCTCACGATCAGTTCTTCTTCCAGTTTGGCTTCGGGATCTACTATGATCCCTGTTCCCGCTTCATCATTTTTTAACCGGTAATGGGTAACTACGGCACACTCTTTTGCAAAGCCCTCTACATGCGCGGCTTCTTTGCTCAAAAAACTCTTGGGAATGAATAAAGGAAAGTAAGCATTCTGGTGGCCGGTTTCTTTAAAACGCTTATCGAGCTGGCTCTGCATATTTTCCCAGAGGGCAAAACCATAGGGTTTTATAACCATACATCCCCGGACAGCGCTGTAATCGGCAAGCCCTGCTTTTATAATAATATCATTATACCATTGTGAATAGTCTTTCTCCCGGGCTGTAATTTCTTTACTCATTATAATTTTAAATTTTATATATATTCTTCCCTCAATTTAACTTCAATTAAAAAAAATTCTTCTTTATAATTTAACAACCATTCATAAAAACATTAGGTTGATAATAAAGGATATTGTTTAAATTTACAGAAAGATGCGGCAAAAGTAAGCTTCATTATCAAACTTCTAAAAACTCAAAGCCATGAAAATAAAATATTTACTCTTGTTTGGTGCGATCGTTGCCTTTGGCAGTTGCAGTACCGCATACCGCTCCGGACAAACGCCGGACGATGTGTATTTTTCTCCCGCCCCACAACAGGATTCGTATGTAACTTCTTCAGGCAGCAAAGAGGAAGATTCCTATTATTACAGAAATAATGAGGAAGATTATAACATCCGAAGAGGCATTGAAAATCCTGTGTACCGAAATCAGATGTCGCTAAACCTTGGATTTGGATATAGTCCTTATTTTTATAATCCTTATTCTTATTTCCCTTATAATAATTATTATGGGTACAACAATTTTGGTTATGGATTATATGGGAAAGGATTATATAATCCCTATTTTGATAATTTTGGTTATAACAGTTTCAGTTTTTATTCTCCTTATAATTTTTATTCTCCTTATTCAATGGGATATGGCTTTTCTCCGTTTGGATATGGATACGGCTATGGCTTTGGATCACCTTATTATTCTCCCTTTCTTTTTTCATCAAAATCAGTCAATACGAATACGGGAGCAAGAAGGTATAATTTGAATGCTTATAATAATAATGCTTTAGGCACAAGAGGTGAAGGCGGGACGGTCCAACCTATCCGGAATAATATCGACGGGACTACTCCTTCATCAGGAAATACCGGTATTGGAAGAGTGATAAGAAGAGTATTTACTCCTTCTGAAAGAAATAGCTACTCTCCTCCTGCAAATTCTACAAGAAGAGAGGTCAGGAGAAGTGGAAATAATAACCGGAGTTCTTACTATGATAACAATACAGAGAGGAGATCGTATAATAATAATACCGAAAGAAGAAGCGATAACTACGAAGCTCCGCAAAGAACTTTTTCACCAAGTACTCCATCTAATTCCTCTTCCTCTTCTTCCTCTTCTTCAGGAGGCGGAGGCAGCGCTCCTGTGAGGACTTTCAGAAGGTAGGTGCCAAATCAAATTTTTAAAAAGGGATGATTTTTCATCCCTTTTTAAAAGGCGACCCTGGTGCTAAAATTTAAATTAGAATTATTTATTCGTTTACTATGAAAGCAGTTTTTTTATTTGTGTTTTTTTATTTTGCGATCAGTTTTTCCTTTGGCCAAAATCCGGATGATGCTTTAAGATATTCTTATTTAACGCAGCCCGGCGGCACAGCAAGGAATCAGGCTATTGGCGGAGCCGGTGGATCACTGGGCGGAGAATTTTCTTCTCTTTTTAGCAATCCGGCAGGGCTTGGTTTTTATAAAACCGGTGACTTTGTAATCACCCCTTCCCTTTCTTTTAAAAAAAGCAATGCGGATTATTTGGGAACTTCTAAAAGTGCTACTGATAACAATTTTAATTTAGGAGCAACCGGGTTTGTAATCGGAGGGCCTACAAGAAGCCAAAGCGTTAAAAGCATTGCCTTTGGGTTGGGAGTAAACAGAGTTGCCGATTTTAATAATCATGTTTATTACAAGGGCACTAACAAAAATTCTTCTTATTCTGAAAAATACCTGGAACAATTAGTGAATGATAATGTAACAGACCCAAATAAGGCCGCAAGCTATGATCCTTACGGAGCAAGCCTCGCATTTAATACTTATCTCATTGATACGCTCCAGGGGGCTGATGGTTCTTTGAATGGCTACAGAACACAGGCAAACCCATCTACCGGTCTTATCCAGGAAAATACAATAAATACAACAGGAGGCATCACAGATCTTTCTCTGGGAATGGGAGTGAATTTACAGGACAAATGGTATTTTGGAGGCACGATTTCAGTTCCTTTTTTAAATTATAACAGAAAGGCTTATTACAAAGAAAGCGACGCCACTTCTGATCCCAATAATAATTTCAATTATTTCGAAGCCAATGAATCTTTGCAAACAAAAGGGGTAGGCATCAATGCAAAGTTGGGTTTAATTTTCAAACCCGTTGAGGAAATAAGATTAGGGCTTGCCTTTCATTCGCCTACCGTGTATGAACTTACAGATGAATATACCGCCGAAGTCCTGACCGACCTGGAAGGATATGGAGGAGCAGGTGTAAAAAAACAAAGTTCAACCGATCTGACAAATGGCCAGCCACTGGAATCAAAATATAATCTAACAACTCCATGGAGAACGATTTTTAGTGCATCTTATTTGTTTGGAGCGGGCATGGAAGATGTACAAAAACAACAAGGCTTCATCACTGCTGATCTTGAATATGTGAATTATAAAGCCGCCTCTTTTCATGATGTAAATAATGACCAGAACGCTGCCGATTATTATAACAATTTAAATAAAACCATCGATAATATTTTCAAAAATACAATCAATGCACGTTTAGGAGGAGAACTGAAATTAAATACTTTTATGGTTAGGCTCGGCGGGGCTTATTATGGAAATCCTTATCAATCAGAATCTGCAGATGTAGTAAAAGTTACAGGCGGCATTGGTTATCGCAATAAGGGAATTTTTCTTGACCTTGCGTATGTTTATTCTATGACCAAAGATGTCAATTATCCTTATCTGCTGCAGGACAAGGCCAATTCACCTGCCTTTCAAAAAAACAACGGCGGAAATATTGTGGCTACTTTGGGATTCAAATTTTAATTGATAGATAGGGGAAATAAAAAATAAGCTTTTTTATGGGTTTACTATTGCTTGTTATTATCCAAAATCTCAAAAAACTTTGGTAGAGCTCTAACAAAATATTTGTTTAAAAAGATTTGTGATAATAAATATTATATTATTTTTGCCATCTCAAAATTAAAAATAACAAGAGCCTTGAAAAAAAATATTTTTTTTAATTTCTTTTCCCCGGCAACGGTATATTTATTACGACGTGGATGCTGATAGGCCCTTGCGGTTCACATCGCACCTATCAGTGAAAAAAAATCCCCCGATTTCCCCTACATTCTTTTAATTTTAAATTTCATGCAAATTGGAACAATCAAATATAATTGTTCGTATTGCAATTCCTTCTGACGTAATCTATTCATCTACTATTACAGATGAAATGGCCTCCTCCGCCCAGGCGCGTGGCACAGGAATTGCCAAACGCTCACCTGAATATATTTCGCAAAAAATTACAGAAGGTAAAGCGGTGATAGCGGTCACCAAAGAAGGGCAATGGGTGGGCTTCTGTTATATAGAAGCCTGGGGCCACGAAAAATTTGTGGCCAACAGTGGTCTTATCGTGGCGCCGGAATTCAGAAAATCAGGCATTGCGAAAACAATCAAAGGACGCATCTTTCAATTATCAAGAAAGAAATATCCGGAGGCTAAAATTTTTGGATTAACAACCGGCCTTGCTGTGATGAAAATCAACAGCGACCTGGGTTACGAGCCGGTAACTTATTCCGAACTTACTGACGATGAAAATTTTTGGGCAGGTTGCAAAAGCTGTGTCAACTATGATATTCTTATGAGCAAGGGTAGAAAAAATTGCCTTTGTACCGCGATGCTCTATGATCCCAAAGATCATACTCCTCCTGAAGAAACCGCCAGCGCATTTAAAAAGAAATCAAAAGTATATGAAAGGTTTATGCGTTTGAAAAAAGCAAAACTGATCAATTATTGGAAAAAGAAAAAGCAGGAAAAGCCAAAATCTATTCTAAGCCTTTTCTTCAATTTTTAAAATTTTTAGTCAATGAGCAAAAAAATTGTTATTGGATTTAGCGGTGGGTTGGACACCTCTTATTGCGTTAAGTTTTTCACAGACGAATTGAACTACGAAGTACACAGCATTATTGTAAACACCGGCGGTTTTTCTAAAGAAGAATTAGATCAGATTGAGCAGCATGCAAAAAGGCTTGGGGTAGCATCACATACCTGCGTAGACGCAACAAAAAGTTATTATGATTCTATCATAAAATATCTGGTGTTTGGAAATGTTTTAAAAAACAACACCTATCCATTAAGCGTAAGCGCCGAGCGCGTTTCGCAGGCTTTACATATTGCAGAACATGTAAAAAAAATTGGTGCTAATGCGGTGGCTCATGGAAGCACCGGAGCCGGAAATGACCAGGTAAGATTTGATATGATCTTCCATATTATGATTCCTGGAGTTGAAATCATTACTCCGATTCGCGACATGAAATTATCGCGGGAGGAAGAAATTGAGTATCTGAAATCAAAAGGGGTGAAAATGAATTTTGAAAAATCAGTTTACTCAATCAACAAAGGATTATGGGGAACAAGTGTTGGAGGAAAAGAAACGCTTTCTTCAAAAGGAATGTTACCGGAAGAAGCATGGCCTACTCAATTGAGCAAGCACGAACCAGAAGAAATAAAATTACATTTTGAAAAAGGGGAATTAAAAGAAGTGAATGATCAAAAATTTGATCATCCTGTGAAAGCCATTCAATATTTACAAAGCATCGCGGGACCTTTTGCCATTGGCCGTGACATTCATGTAGGTGACACGATCATTGGTATCAAAGGAAGAGTTGGATTTGAAGCCGCAGCTTCTATGCTTATTATCAAAGCACATCATGCAATGGAAAAAAATGTGCTCACCAAATGGCAATTAACTCTGAAAAGTCAGTTGGCAGATTTTTATGGAAACTGGTTGCATGAAGGTCAATTACTTGATCCCGTAATGCGTGATATTGAAGCGTTTTTTGCTTCTTCACAAGAAAATGTAACCGGCGATGTTTTTATCCAATTGATGCCTTACCGTTTTCAGATTATTGGAATAGAATCTCCTTTTGATTTGATGAATAGTAAATTTGGAAAGTATGGCGAAATGAATACGGGATGGAGTGGCGAAGATGTAAGAGGCTTCAGCAAAATATTTGGCAATCAGACAGCAATTTATCATGCTGTAAAAAAACAGTTCAGATGAAAAATAAAATCAGGGTTGGAATAATTGGTGGCGCAGGATATACGGGTGGCGAATTGATCAGAATATTAATCAATCATCCATCTGCTGACATTATTTATATACACAGCAAAAGCAATGCAGGAAAGGAAGTAAGCAGCGTACACCAGGATTTACTGGGGGAAACCGATTTGAAGTTTTCTCACGAGATCGCGCATAATATTGATGTGCTTTTTCTTTGTGTGGGCCATGGAGATTCGAAGATTTTTATGGAAGAAAATGACATTCCTGCAAACATAAAAATCATTTCATTGTCACAGGATTTCCGGTTAAAAGAAAATTCAGAGATCAAAGGTCGCAAGTTTATTTATGGTCTTCCGGAAATAAACCGCGAAGCGATTAAAAAGTCCTCAAACATTTCTAATCCCGGTTGTTTCGCATCAAGCATTGAGTTTGGATTATTGCCTCTGGCAAAAAATAAATTACTATCAGACGTTTACAGCACGGGCATTACCGGCTCTACCGGCGCCGGTCAATCAAAAAGTGAAACCACGCATTTTTCATGGCGTGAAAATAATGTGCAGGCATACAAATCATTGAAACATCAGCACATTAATGAGATCAATGAAACGTTGACAACCGTTTCCGGACAAAACGACGGCGCCTGCCATTCATTTTGTTCCGTGGCGTGGTGATTTTACAAGAGGAATTTTTATTACCTCTCAATTGAAATGTTCAGAGACGCTTTACGAATTATACAAATTATATGAGGATTTTTATGACGGCCATCCTTTTATAAAAATTAGCCGTGAACCTATTTTCTTAAAACAGGTGGTGAATACCAACAACTGTTTCATCAACCTCGAACAGGTCGGTGAAATAACAGTCATTCATTCGGTAATTGACAATTTATTAAAAGGCGCGAGTGGGCAGGCAGTTCAAAATATGAACCTGATGTTTGGAATCGAAGAAACGGAAGGATTGAAATTAAAGGCAAATTATTTTTAGCAGGGGTAATCTTCAAGGTTTCCCAGCTTATTTTTAATCTATAATTTAAATAAACAAGCATCCACAAGGCTTACCCAACAAAACAAAATGAAACTCTTCGACGTTTACCCGATCAACAACATCAACATCGTAAAAGCTCTTGGTTCTTACGTTTGGGACGATAATAATGTTCAATATCTTGATATGTACGGTGGTCATGCAGTAATTAGCATTGGTCATACTCATCCTCATTGGATAAAAAAAATTGAGTCACAATTAGAAAAGATTGCCTTCTATTCCAACTCTGTAAAAATTCCTTTGCAGCAGGAGCTGGCGGAGAAATTAGGAAAGACTTCAGGCAAAGAAGATTATCAACTATTTCTTTGCAATTCCGGTGCGGAAGCGAATGAAAATGCCTTGAAGCTTGCTTCATTTCACAATGGAAGAAAAAAAATAATTTCCTTTTCAAAAGCTTTTCATGGAAGGACTTCTCTTGCTGTTTCTGCAACGGATAATCCTTCAATTGTAGCGCCGGTAAACGAAACAAAAAATATAATTTTTCTTCCTTTCAATGATGAAGAAGCATTGAATCAATATTTTAAAGAAAATGCAAATGATGTTTGCGCAGTAATTGTTGAAAGCATTCAGGGCGTTGGTGGAATACGGGTTGCATCAAAATCTTTCCTGCAACTGATCAGAAAATTATGTACGGAAAATGGCGCCGTATTTATCGCCGATGAAGTGCAATGTGGATATGGAAGAACCGGAAGATTTTATTCGCTCGATCATGCAGAAGTGAATGCAGATATTTATTCCATGGCAAAAGGAATGGGAAACGGATTTCCCATCGGAGCCATTTCTATTTCTCCTGAAATTGGGCCGAAATATTCAATGCTTGGTACCACTTTCGGTGGCAATCATCTGGCCTGTGCTGCCGCTACAGCGGTTTTGGAGGTGATGGAAAACGAAAAACTGATGCAGAATGCAAAAGAAGTTGGAAATTATTTGATGGAAGAAATTGGAAAAATTCCTTCTTTGCAAAACGTGCGTGGCAAAGGTCTGATGATCGGTTTTGATGTTCCGGAAGAATTAAAGGATTTGAAAAAAGATCTGTTGCATAAACACAAAATTTTCACAGGCGAAGCAAAACCAAATGTGATAAGATTATTACCTTCACTGGCATTAACCAAAAAGGATGCAGACAAATTTTTAAATGCATTGAAAGAAGAAGTTAACTTTCTTATTTCTCAAAATAAAAATGTTTCAGTGGTTAATTCATAATTAATTTTTCATTAAACCCAATTTTTAAAAATATTGAAAAATTTTCTTTCAGTAAATGATGCAGGAAATATTGATGAGCTCGTAAAAACTGCATTAGATTTTAAAAGAAATCCATTAACTTCTCCATCGTTAGGTAAAGGAAAAAGAATTGGACTGTTATTTTTGAATCCCAGTATGCGTACGCGTTTAAGCACTCAGATCGCTGCGCAAAATCTTGGAATGGAGTCCATTGTTTTTAATGCTTCACAGGAAGGATGGTCGTTTGAATTTGAGGAAGGAGCAGTAATGAACGGAACTACTGCAGAACACATCAAAGATGCTGCACCAATTCTCGGAAAATATTTTGATATCCTGGGAATCCGAACTTTTCCTTCATTAAAAAACCGTGAAGAAGATTATTCAGAAAAGATCCTTCATCAGTTTGTAAAATATTGTGGAATTCCTGTAATCAGTTTGGAAAGTGCAACCGTTCATCCTTTGCAAAGTCTTACTGATCTCATTACGATTTCCGAACATCTTCCTTTAAAAAATAGAACAAAACCAAAAGTAGTTTTGACCTGGGCACCTCATGTGAAGCCTCTTCCACAGTGCGTTGCAAACAGTTTTTCGGAATGGATGAATGCCTGGGGAGAAGCAGAATTTGTAATTGCAAATCCGCCGGGTTATGATCTTGATAAAAAATTTACTGAAGGAGCAACGATCGTTTATAACCAGGATGAAGCATTGAAGAATGCTGATTTTGTGTATGTAAAAAACTGGAGCAGCTTCGAAGATTACGGAAAGATTCTGCCTGTGGAAAAAGATTGGTTGCTATCTGAAATAAAATTACAAGTTACCAACAATGCAAAGATCATGCACTGCCTTCCTGTCAGAAGAAATGTGGAATTAAGCGATGAAATTTTAGACAGCAAAAACAGTATCGTTACTGAAGAAGCCGGAAATCGGGTATGGGCTGCGCAGACTGTATTAGCAAATATTTTAAACGCCTTATCATGAATAATTTTTCATCAACAAAAGAGAAATTATTTGTCATAAAAATTGGCGGAAACGTAATTGATGATCCTGAAAAACTGAATTCATTTTTAAAAGAATTTTCTGCAATTGAAAGTAAAAAAATCTTAGTTCATGGAGGTGGAAAAATTGCTACTGCGATTGGCAATCAACTAAACATTCAATCGAAATATGTTGATGGAAGAAGGATCACCGATGATGAAACTATTGATTTGGTAACGATGGTTTATGGTGGTTTGCTGAATAAAAAAATTGTTGCCAAACTTCAATCTCATTATTGCAATGCGATTGGAATTACCGGTGCTGATGCCAATTTGTTGCCCGCAAAAAAACGGGAAATAAAAGAAATTGATTATGGCTGGGTTGGAGATATTGAGACGGGAAAGATGAATCCGGAAAGGTGGAAATCATTTTTGCAAAATGGCTTAACACTAGTTGCAGCGCCACTTACACACGATGGCAATGGGCGTATTTTGAATACCAATGCAGATACGATCGCTTCTGTGATAGCCACAAGTTTATCCGTTCTTTACGAGGTTAGTTTGGTTTTTTGTTTTGAAAAGAATGGTGTGCTGCTTGATGTGAATGATGTAGATTCAACAATCAGTAAACTAACTTTTAATGACTATTTGTCTTTAAAAAAATCGGATAAATTATTTGCAGGTATTTTGCCTAAAATAGACAATGCCTTTGATGCAATTAAAAAAGGAGTTGATGAAGTGATCATCGGAAATTCAAACGATTTATCTTCTTTAATAAACGGAACCGCGGGAACAAAAATTTGTTGATGAACAGTAAACAAACCAATATTGAGGTTTTGTATTTTGATGCAATCGCTTTATTAAAGCGATTAATTGCGATTCCTTCTTTCAGCAAAGAAGAAGACAAGACTGCTGCTTGCCTGGAAGCTTTTCTTCAACAAAAAAATATTCCATGCAAAAGGTTTCTCAACAATGTTTGGACAACCAATAAATACTTTGATGAAAGCAAGCCAACACTGCTTTTAAATTCGCATCATGACACCGTCAAACCCAATAGAGGATATACTTTGAATCCTTATGAACCCACTGAAAAAGATGGGAAATTATTTGGTCTGGGTTCCAATGATGCTGGCGGCCCTTTGGTTTCTTTGCTGGCAACTTTTGTATATTTTTTTGGAGAGAACATTCCTTTTAATATTGTCTTTGCAGCAACTGCCGAAGAAGAGATTTCAGGAAAGAACGGTATTGAAATTTTACTTCCACAATTACCAAAAATTGATTGTGCTATTGTTGGAGAACCCACTTTATTAAATATGGCAGTGGCTGAAAAAGGCTTACTGGTGCTCGATTGCACGGCTCATGGAAAAGCCGGGCATGCAGCGAGGAATGAAGGAGTAAATGCCGTGTATATTGCAATGAAAGATATTCAGTGGCTGAGTACTTTTCAATTTCCAAAAATATCTTCTCTCCTCGGCCCTGTCCACATTGCAGTTACTTCAGTAAATACAGAAAATAAAACGCACAATGTGGTTCCTTCTGAATGTACTTTTTTAGTGGATATCAGAGTGAATGAATTATATTCCTTTGAGGAAATTATTTCAACTATTACAAAAAATATTCAAAGCAAAACTCATCCGCGTTCCGTCCGGTTAAAACCATCTTTTATAAAAGACGACCATCCTTTAGTAAAGGCGGGAATGCAATTAGGAATTTCAAAGTATGGCTCTCCCACCTGTTCTGATATGGCTTTGATGAATTTCCCCTCTTTAAAAATTGGTCCCGGCGATTCGGCCCGCAGCCATATCGCTGATGAGTTTATTTTTGTAAATGAAATTAAAGAAGGAATAAAAACTTATATTCAATTGTTGGAAAATTACGAATTACAAATTAAAAATTACAATTGAAGCAAGAGAATATCATACAAGAAAAAAGTTTTTTTTTGCTGTACGTCTCGTAAAACTATACATATATTTCGTAAAATTTTGGGCAAAAACCAAAAACTGATGAATTAGAATTTTATTGAAAGGAAGTTCGTAATTCGTAACTTTTAATTTTTAATTGAACATGAAACTCTGGCAAAAAAATACAGACTCACTAAAAGAAGTGGAAATATTTACCGTAGGCAAGGACCGTGAACTGGATATGTTTTTGGCGCCTTATGATGTCCTGGGATCGCTGGCTCATATCAGGATGTTGGAAAAGGCGGGCTTGTTGAGAAATGAAGAACTGAAAGAACTTGAAACCGGCCTGAAAAATATTTATGCGGATATTCTTGCAGAAAGATTTTCCCTCAAAGAAGGAATAGAGGATATTCATTCGCAGGTTGAATTTCTTTTGACTCAAAAACTGGGAGATACAGGCAAAAAAATTCATGCCGCCCGTTCAAGAAACGACCAGGTAATTTTAGATATTAAACTTTTTTTGAGAAATGAAATTGAAGTGCTGGTTCACGAAGTGAATGCTTTTTTTGAATTGCTTCTTGATCAAAGTGAAAAATACAAAGACTTTCTTTTGCCAGGTTACACTCACTTACAACTGGCTATGCCCAGTTCTTTTGGTCTGTGGTTTGGAGCTTATGCTGAAAGCCTTGTGGATGACTTAATCACCCTTCATGCTTCTTACCAGATCGTAAATAAAAATCCTTTGGGCTCAGCCGCCGGCTTTGGTTCCTCCTTTCCTATCGACCGAAAATATACGACTGAATTATTGGGCTTCGATGATTTGAATTATAATGTAGTATATGCCCAAATGAGCCGGGGAAAAACAGAAAGAGTGCTTTCTCAATCTTTGGCCAATATTGCGTCTACACTTGCCCGTATGAGCATGGATGCATGCATATACCTGAATCAAAATTTTGGATTTATTTCTTTTCCGGATGAACTAACCACCGGCAGCAGCATCATGCCGCACAAAAAAAATCCTGATGTTTTTGAATTGATACGCGGCCATTGCAATCGTATCCAGGCTCTTCCCAATGAGATATTAATGATGATGACGAATCTTCCTTCAGGATATCACAGGGATCTGCAATTATTAAAGGAACATCTTTTTCCTGCAATAAAAAACCTGAGAAATTGTCTCAGGATGGCAACGCTGATGTTTGAAAATATAGAAGTGAAAAAAGATATCCTTGCAGATGAAAAGTATAAATATCTTTTTACGGTGGAAGAAATGAACAAGTTGGTTTTGAAAGGAATGCCTTTGCGGGATGCCTATAAAAAAATTGGCACCGATGTGGAAAGTGGTGTTTTTAAAACAGAAGGAAAGATCAGTCACACTCATGAGGGTTCGATAGGCAATCTTGAAAATGAGAAGATAAGATGGATGATGCAAAACGTGACGAGCCGTTTCAATTTTGCAAAGGACAATGAGGCTTTACAAAAATTAATACAGTAAATTGCCTTTTCCAAAATGGAATATCTTATTTTAATTACATGAATGAATATTTAAAATAGAAGAAATGGCAGAATCGATAAAAAAAAGGATTGCGATTTTTGGTTCCACCGGCTCCATTGGCACCCAGGCATTGGAAGTGATTGCGGCGCATCCTGATTTATTCGAAGTTGAAATATTAACAGCGCAGACAAATGATAAATTACTGGTTGAACAGGCCCTCAGGTTTCAGCCCAACGCAGTGGTAATAGCAGATGAAGGAAGGTATGAAAAAGTAAAAAACGCATTGGAATCTACTGATATTAAGGTTTTTGGAGGGGAAAATGCTTTGGATGAAGTAGCAGATTTTGAAACCT
>JBIQMJ010000098.1:0-13648 GCA_044463445.1 Segetibacter koreensis | reverse complement strand
TGTAACTAAAAATCTTCTATCAGGGCATCGGTCCTTATTTTATGTAGTGCGTAGGAGCCATTACTTTCTCTCTTCAATTCATAGCCATCAGCGTAATTATTATTGATTATCCTTCCTACGTAAGTGATGGTTTTATCATCATTGATCCTTTTGGATATCGACAGCAAAGTGTTGTTCAATCCGGGTGATTTTACGATCACGGTATATAAATTATTATATCTTTTTATAGAGGAGGTTACGATTCCATTGAACGCAAAATCACCAAAGGTTAATTTTACTTTTCCTCCCTCGGGCACGCTGAATGCCTTGCTTAGCTCTTCTTCGGGAGTTTGCAATTTGGCTGCGTATTTATCAAAATAATTATGCCTGTTGGAAGTGACGACCTGAGAATATCCGGTATATGAAAATAGCATGATCGCACATAAAGCCACTATATTGGATATAATTTTCATAGGATTTAGGGTTTTATAACTTTCGAATGATTATAAAACGGTAATCCAACTAAAATATTTCACTTTAGCTTGAAAATGTAGGGGATTGGCTTTTTTTGCGGGGAAGTACTCACCTTGAAAGTATTAATACTGATGAGTGCTTAGTAAAACCAACGTACAGGCGTGCTGAATATCTATATTATTTTCTTTGGCAAGTTGTTCCAACTCTTCATTCTCTGCACCGGGGTTGAATATTATGCGTTTAGGCTTTTGCTCAAGAATATAGTTATAATAGGGTTTTTGGTTATGGGCATTCAGGTAAAGAGTAACTGTATCAAGATCATCAATGGGGCTTTCCTCAGCCAAAATGGATACATCATTTACCTTTCCGTTACTCTTCCCGATTGCCACCACATCGTGCCCTTCATTGCGAAGTTTATTAATTGCCAGGTAGCTGTATCTGGCGGGGTTGATGCTGGCGCCCAAAACCAAAGTCTTTTTGTTTTTCATTTAGGTTCATTTAAAAATCGTGACCGTACTTCCGGCGCAGGAATCATGCATTGCTCTTTTTTGCCAAACCATTCGTAACGGTTTTTGGCGATCCAATCATAAATACCATCTCTTATGAACCGGGGGATAATTATAAGACCATATAGTAATTGCCATAAATGACCCAGGTATCTGCAAACCCTTAAAGCCGCCGTGGACCTGGTAAAGCATTGATTATTTTCAATAAGAACAAAAGACCGCATATCCTGTGTGGTTAAATTATATTGAGCCAGCAATTTCATCGCTTCCACACTTTGAAGAGGGGCAAATTTTATAATACCTTTTCTGTCTTTTTTTATTACAAAATTCACCGCATTGTTGCAAAAATTACAAATGCCATCAAATAATATTACAGGCGGCTGATGCATAAGCAAATTTACTAAAACTCTTTTCCGTGAGCAGATTTTATCAAAACATTAGCCTTGTAAATAGAGCTTTGCCCTTTTTTCAGTCCCAAATGTTCCAGTGCCATTGAATAAAGCGGTAAAAGTTTTTCATCTGAAACAATGGTAACCTTGCTACAATTTGTGCCTGATAAATCTTTTAATTCAGTGCCAATAAGCATTCCACTGAGGTAATGATAATTTTCCCGCAGGCACAAAAACATTCTGTGTTTCATATTCTACCAGGCGAAGCCTTAAAGAGGAGGTTCCTCAGTCGCAACTGATAAACTGGCTCATATGCAAATGTGTTTTTTATGATTGGGAAAAATGTCCTGCCTTTACTATAGTTATAATATTCAATTATTTTTCATCAGCTATTTTGTAATCAATACAATAGATCCATTTGAAGATATCCTGCGAAAATAAAAAACTTCAAAATTTATTGGTTCACTGTAAAATATCGAAAGAACATCCTATGAAATAATTTATTTTTAGATTGAGTGGATTTTGATTTATTTGATGGCTTCAAAAAAACGTTTTGCTTTTGCAGTAAGATTCTGAAGATATTTCTGATTAATTACTTCTTTATTATTTACAAGTGAGCTTCCGACACCGAATGCCGAAGCACCTGCTTCCTGGTAAGTCACAATATTTTTTTCATTAATACCTCCTGTTGGCATTACTAATATCTGTTGAAACGGCGCTAAAATATTTCTTATATATTCAGGTCCTTGTGAAGGAAATATTTTCACCAGGTCAGCTCCATTTTTATAAGCTGAATAAATTTCTGTAGGTGTAAAAGCGCCGGGGATGCTTACGGCTGAATTTTCTTTGGCGGTTGTAATTACATCCATATCCAGTATAGGTGAAATTAAAAACTTTGCTCCGGCGCTTATTGAATTTCGTGCATCCATTGCCGATAGTACGGTACCGGCACCTACCAGCATTTTGTTTTCAAACTGAATGGAAAGCTTATTTATTAGGTCCAAAGCGTTCTCAGAATTGAGGGTAATTTCAATTGTTTTGATACCTCCTTCGTATAATGCCGAAGCAATGTTTATGACATCGTCCTTGCTAAACCCCCGCAGTATGGCAACAATCTTATGTTGAAGAATGTGTTGTAAAGAAGTCATAGGTTCCTATTAATTTATGTGGCTTTTCGTGATGATTTTGATAGAGCTGCTCTCATTTCTGAATCCTGTAACCAGCCTTCCAGTGGGCAAATAAAAAGAAAAGATTTTTATTTTCATTCATCAAAATTAGTTTATTGCCAAAGTTTTAAAAAAGGAGTTTTGTTCAAAAATTCAGAATCATTGAAATAAAAAACCGCCTCTAAAATTATTATTTGGAGGCGGTTTGTGATCTTATGAATGATTGATTTAAATAATTAGCATTGCATCCCCATAACTGAAGAATCGGTATTTGTCTTTTATTGCTTTTTTGTAGGCATCCATTATCAGGTCATATCCTGCAAATGCGCAAGCCATAATTAAAAGGCTTGTTTTGGGCAGATGAAAGTTGGTGATCAATGAATCCGCAATATTAAAATTATAAGGCGGATGAATAAAATGATTGGTCCAGCCTTCGGAGGGTTTTAATAATTTGGTAGCTGTAAAAGAGCTTTCCATGGCGCGCATGGTGGTAGTGCCTACCGAGCAAATCCGGTGATTGGTCTCTTTGGCTTTATTTACAATTTTACAAGCTTCTTCATCTATGCGGTAATATTCAGCATCCATTTTATGCTTGCTGAGGTCTTCTACTTCGATCGGTCGAAAAGTTCCAAGGCCGGTGTGCAATGTAACTTCTGCAAACTTGATTCCTTTTATTTCGAGGCGTTTGATCAGTTCGGGGCTAAAATGTAAGCCTGCTGTGGGAGCTGCCACGGCGCCTTCATGCTTTGCATAAACAGTTTGGTATCTTTCGCGGTCTTCCTCATCCGGCTTGCGTTTAATGTATTTTGGCAAAGGAGTTTCTCCCATAAAGTACAGCATTTTCCTGAAATCCTCTTCTGTACCATCCCATAAAAAGCGGATAGTCCTTCCCCGGCTGGTAGTGTTGTCAATTACTTCGGCCACCAGTTCATCGTTTTCTCCAAAATATAATTTGTTGCCTACCCTTATTTTTCTTGCAGGATCTACAATGACATCCCACAGCCGGTTTTGCCTGTGCAATTCTCTTAACAGGAAAACTTCAATGCGGGCGCCGGTTTTTTCTTTGCGACCATACATCCTTGCGGGAAATACTTTTGTGTTGTTTACTACGAAAACATCTTTATCATCAAAATAATCTATAATGTCTCTAAAATGTTTGTTTTCGATTTTTCCGGTAGCTCTTTCGATCACCATAAGCCTGCTGTCTTCTCTTCTTTTGGTCGGATTTTGTGCAATAAGATTGAGAGGGAGGTCAAATTTAAATTGACTTAATTTCATGTACAATTATTGTTTTAAAGTTAATTGACATGCCATTTACTGAGTTTCAGAGATATATGCCATTTAACTGGCCATTTATCATGTTACGGCATGATTTTAAGGGCGCAAAGGTACATTCTTTTACTGATTTCTACTCCAACTTTTTTTTGAAGGGTTGGGGAAGAATATAATTTCTTATTATTTCCTGCTTTACTATTCATCGCTTGCAGCATCCAGATTGAATTATAACTAAATTCTGAAAAAATTAACTTTTTTTTTGAAAGGAAAAATAAAAGCCTATATTTGTCAAATAAACATTAATTGTTTTGTCTTGATTTAAGTCATGTATTGCTTTTTGTATCTAACGATATAGTTTTTTGTTAGAAATTTTTCTATTAATTCAATAATCATTTAAAAATTTTAAGTGTCATGAGAAGCCACCCTGCCCGAATGGTTAAATCTTTAAAAAGAGATTTTAAACCACGAATTAAAAAAACACTCTTGATTTATTTTCTCCTTCTTTTTGCGGGCGCTGTTAGTGCTCAAAATAAGATAACAGTAAAGGGGATAGTTAATGATGACAAAGGGAATCCTGTATCCAATGCAAGTGTTTTGGTAAAAGGGACTACTAATGGAGTTACCACTGACGTGAATGGTACCTTTACGATCGCTGTCCCTGATAGTAAAAGCGTTCTGGTAGTGTCAAATATTGGCTATAAGACGCAGGAAATTCCGGTGGGAAGTAAAACTTCATTTGTAATTACTCTGGTTCCATCGGTTAACAGTTTAAATGAAGTGGTTGTGGTAGGGTATGGCACCCAGAAGAAAGTAACCGTCACTGGTGCTGTAGCACAGGTGAGTGGGCAGGAGCTTGAAAAAACACCTACGGTCAACTTATCCAATTCATTGGTAGGCCGTTTGCCGGGAATCAGTGCGGTTCAATCATCCGGTGAACCGGGATATGATGGTTCGAGCATTCGCATTCGGGGCACCAACACATTTGGAAATACTTCGGCGCTGATAGTGGTTGATGGCGTGCCGGATGTTGCAGGCGGACTGGAAAGGTTGAATCCTGCGGATATCGAGACTATGTCAGTTTTAAAAGATGCTTCGGCTGCTATTTATGGATCCAGGGCGGCGAACGGGGTAATATTAATCACCACTAAACATGGAAAAAGCGGTAAACCTCGCCTGACTTATAATTATAATCATGGATGGGCGCAGCCAACCCGTATTCCTAAGATGGCAAATGCTTTGGAATATATTGAAATGGATAATTCTCTGCCAATATATAAGTTGCCTGCGGCAGAATGGGCAGATGCGCTGGCTGCTTTTAATTCTACAGGAAGTTTTAATTCACCATCATCGGGTACCCAGCGGGCTCCTTATCAACCCGATGATGTTCAAAAATATAAGGACGGCAGCGACCCGTGGGGTCATCCCAATACTGACTGGTACAAAACTACACTAAAGACCTGGTCGCCGCAGGAGCAGCATTCACTTCAAATTAATGGAGGTTCCGAAAATGTCAAATACCTGGCGTCATTAGGTTATCAAAACCAGGATGGCTATTATAAAAATTCAGCTACTGGCTACAAGCAATATGACATGCGCATAAATCTTGATGCCAAGGTCAATAAATACATTTCTACAAGCCTGGGTCTAACTGCCCGGCAGGAATTTCGCCACTTCCCAACCGAATCTGCTAATTCAATTTTCAGGATGTTGATGCGAGGAAAGCCTACTGATCCTGAAGTTTGGCCCAATGGTTTGCCCGGCCCCGACATTGAAAATGGACAAAATCCAATCGTGATTACCACCAACCAAACCGGTTATGATAATGACAAGCGAAATTATTTCCAGGTAAATGGCAAAGTAGAGGTATTAATCCCTTGGGTGAAGGGATTAAAGTTGACAGGAACCGCCACCGCTGATAAAGAAATCCGGCGTACTAAAACCTGGAGAATTCCATGGTATTTGTATTTCTGGGATCATAAGACATACGAAGCCGATGGTGTAACTCCGGTATTGACTAAAAATTTAAGATCAACATTCACCAGTCCTCAATTATTCCAAAGCGATGCTAATTATCTGAATATCCTGACTTCGGGTTTTATTAATTATGATAATCAGTTTGGCGGCCATACTATTGCAGTGATGGCTGCGGTTACCAAAGAAACAGATAAGGAAGATGATTTTAATGCTTATCGTACCAACTTTATTTCTCCCGCGCTCGATCAGTTGTTTGCAGGGGGAACCCAGGGGCAGCAAGTTGGCGGTGCCGGCTACGAAAGAGCACGTTTAAGCTATTTTGGAAGAGTCGCCTATAATTACAAGGAGAAGTATCTTGCTGAATTCTTATGGCGTGAAGATGGGTCTTACCTTTTCCCGGAAAACCGACGTTTTGGGTTCTTCCCCGGGTTTCTTGCAGGATGGCGAATATCAGAAGAGAAATTCTTTAGTAACATTCATTTTGTGAATTCTCTGAAAATACGCGGTTCTTATGGCGAGTTGGGAAATGATCAGGTGTATTACGGAGGATCACTACGTGAATATCAATTCTTATCCACCTACGGATTTAGCAGTTATACTATTAATAATGCGGCATTTAAAACATTGTATGAACAAGTGGTACCCAATCCCAGCTTTACATGGGAAGTGGCTAAAAACACAGATATTGGTATAGACGGTACTCTATTTAATAACAGTATTAATTTTACTTTCGATTATTTCTACAACAAGCGCGATCAGATCCTTTGGCCTAAATCCGGTTCTACCCCACAATCTTCAGGAATCGCTGGCCTTCTGCCACCTACCAATATTGGGAAGGCAGAAAATAAAGGATATGAATTTTCTGTAGGATATAATGGTAACGTAAAGGATTTCAGGTTTTCTGTGAGTGTAAACGGTGGATATGCACAAAACAAAATTTTGTTCCAGGATGAAGCACCGGGAGCTCCATACTGGCAAAAAGCTACAGGACATCCTTTTAGCAATGGTGGAGGCGGAGCCTTCCTTCCCTATGTATATGATGGCGTTTTTAAAGACCAGGCAGAGATCGATAAAAATACAATCGACTATAGTGGCCTTACTCCAAAGCTTCGGCCAGGTGATATGAAATATAAAGATATAGGTGGCGTGGATGCCAATGGTAATTATGTAAAAAAACCAGATGGTAAAATTGATGGCAACGACAGGGTGAGGTTGGATAAAACCAGTCAGCCGACTTTTACAGGCGGTGTAAATATTACTATGGCTTATAAGGACTTTGATTTATCCATATTATTCCAGGGCGCTACCGGAGGATTATTATATATCGGCACGGAATCCGGGGATATTGGTAATTATTTGAAATATACTTATGATCATCAGTGGAGGATTGATAAGCCGAGCAGCGTAGACCCGCGTATTGCAAACAGGGGCGACACTTATTATTCCGGCGGCAACACTTATTTTCTCAGAAAAAGTGATTACTTGCGCCTAAAGAATGTAGAATTAGGCTATAATATGCCATTAAAATGGACAAATAAAATCAGTATTCATGCCTTCAGGGTATATGTAAGTGGATTAAACCTGGCTACATGGGATAAGATGAAAATATGGGATCCTGAGTCAACATCCGGCGATGGCCATTATTACCCACAGGCAAGAATAGTAAACGTAGGCGCAAGAGTAACATTTTAAATTAAAAATCCATGAAAAAAATACATATATATAAATTAGCAATCACAGCCGCAATTTTATTATTTCTTGCTTCCTGTAAAAAAGACTTTTTAAATACGATTCCCCAAACTTCAATCTCTTCTGCTTTAACATGGACAGATGGATCATTATCTGAAGCCTTTGTAACTAATATTTACAGAGGATTGGGCAATGGCGGCTGGTACGAACAACAATTGTCTTCCCTAAGTGATGAAACAGTTTTTGTGCACCCGGGCCGTAATATCAATACAGTTAATGAAGGGACATTGAACCCTTCCAATCCGGGATGGCAGGATGGTACTTATGAATGGGGCAATATGTATAACTATATCCGGCCTTGTAATGTGGCTCTCGAAAATTTAAAAACAGCAACTTTTGATAACCCAGATTTGAATGCAAGGCTCCAGGGGGAAGCTCATTTCCTGCGAGCCTATTATTACCAGCAATTACTCAGGTATTATGGCGGTGTTCCGATTGTTGACCATACTTATGGCTTAAACCAGGATTATTCGATAGCAAGAAATACCTACGAAGAATGTGTAAATTTTATTGTAAAAGATTGTGACAGCGCAGCTCTGCTGTTAACAGGCAAAAACCTCGCATCAGGGCGGGCAACCGCATTGGCTGCTATGGCCTTAAAGTCACGGGTATTGCTTTATGCTGCAAGTGATTTACATGATATTCCTACTGCCAAATCGAAATCAAGTACTATTAGTAGTTATTCAAATCCTGAATTAATAGGCTATGTATCGGGGGATCGCACAGCACGATGGAAGGCTGCGCAGGATGCTGCTAAGGCAGTTTTGGATGCAGGCACTGGCTATAAGCTCGATTTATCTGCTCCCTTGACTCCGGATGAAGCGAAACAGGCTTACATTTCAATAGCTATGGGTGGGAAAAGCAAGGCTCCCGGCATTGATGCTGCCGCAGGGGTAGAATTAATATTTATGCGCCAGTTTTCCGCTGATCTTTACACCGGAGGCCCCGGTACCGATGGTACTTCTGTTGGCCTGGACAATGGTCCCAATGGATATCACAACTGGGCAGGGAATGTGCCTATTCAACAATTAGTGGATGATTATGAAATGATGGATGGAAGTAAATTTGACTGGAATGATCCTGCAGAGGCAGCCGCTCCATACAAAGACAGAGATCCCCGTTTCTATGCTTCCATTTTATACGACGGTGCCGACTGGAAACCGCGTGATAAAATTTCAGGAAATGTTGATCCTGCTAATCAAATACAAACCGGCGCTTATGAATCATCTCCCGGCAAATTGGAAGCTGGCCTTGATACACGGGAAAGTTCCATAGAAAACTGGAACGCCTCATGGTCCGGTTATTACATGAGGAAATTTATTGATCCGGATCCAAATATTGTTGATAATAATACCAGGCAATATATTCCTTATCCGTTCCTGAGATACACTGAAGCTGTTTTGAATTATGTGGAAGCCTCTATTGAACTGGGTCAGGAGGATGAAGCAAAAACATGGCTGAACAAAATCAGGTTCCGTGCAGGGATGCCCGCCATCACTTCAACCGGCACGCAGCTTATGGATGATTATCGAAATGAACGAAGAATTGAAATGGCGTTTGAGGAACAGCGTTATCACGATGCCAGAAGATGGATGATTGCGCCAACGACAATAGGCAGTAAGTTGCGGTTTATAAATGTCACGGGCAAACTTAAATCCGGGGCAACAGCGCCAAGCCCTTACCGGCACGATGAAACTAAATATACTTATAGCTATGTCCCGTATGTAGATAACACGCTTGAAAACCGGACCTGGATTGATAAGATGTATTATAGGCCCATTAACAGGGATGAGATAAATAAAAATGATAAATTAATACAAAATCCAGGTTACGATAAATAAAAATTCTAACGGGTTACAATCAGAGTAAACCAATAAGTATTGCATATTTTTAATTATACCAGTTCTTCGCAACTGGTATAATTGTTTTTAATATTATTCATTTATCAATAAAACAAATTGCATAAAAATTTTTTAGCTTCCATTTTCGGAATTTTTTTGATAAGTATTTTCAGCCGATGCAGTAATGAATCAACCGTTGAAAAAACATCAGCTTCTGCACCTTCTCTTTTTAAACTGGTACCTTCATCAGCTTCACACATTGACTTTAGTAACCCCCTTACCGAAGGGGCCAACACGAATGTGCTGATGTATGAATATTTTTATAATGGAGGCGGAGTAGCAGCCGGAGATCTTAATGGAGACGGATTACAGGATTTATATTTTGTGGGCAATATGTCGCCTGATAAATTATATCTCAATAAGGGCCACATGCAATTCCAGGATATAACTACCGCTGAAATTGCCGGAAGGCCTGGCCCGTGGAAAACTGGTGTTACTATGGCAGATGTGAATGGAGATGGGAAACTGGATATTTTTCTTTGTTATTCTGGCAAACTTCCTGAAGCCAAGAGAGTCAATCAGCTTTTTATTAATGAAGGGAATGACAGCAACGGCGTTCCTCATTTTAGTGAACAAGCCTCGCAATATGGATTGGGTACTCCTTCCTATTCTACGCAGGCTTATTTTTTTGACTATGACCGCGATGGGGATTTGGATCTTTTATTATTGAATCATAATCCAAACTCATTGCCGGTGCTGGATGATTCCATTACCGCTTTAATTCTTAAAAAATCCAATCCTGAAACCGGGGTAAGATTGTTTAGAAATGACAAAAACTTTTTTACGGATATTACAGAAAAAGCAGGTTTGAGCAGCTCGGATCTAACTTATGGATTGGGGGCGGGCATTGCCGATCTTAATGGCGATGGATGGCAGGATATTTATATTTCAAATGATTATTCCATCCCTGATTATTTATACCTGAATAATCATGATGGAACTTTCACCGATGTATTGCAAAAGAGAATGGGCCATACGAGCGAGTCTTCAATGGGAGACGATGTGGCTGATATCAACAATGACGGGCTTCCGGATATACTTACACTGGATATGCTGGCAGCCGACAATCACAGGCAAAAGTTATTATTCTCCCCAAACAGTTATGGAAAGTTTGAAAACATGCTACAATCAGGATTTTATTACCAGTATATGCGTAACATGTTGCAATTGAACAATGGCAATGGCACTTTCAGTGAGATAGGCCAATTAGCGGGCATTTCAAATACGGATTGGAGCTGGACTCCCTTGTTAGCAGATTATGACAACGATGGCTGGAAAGACCTGTTCGTTACCAATGGCTACAAGCGCGATTATACCAATCAGGATTTCATAAAATATATGAATGATTTTGTGAAAAACACGCCGCGAATGGAGAGAAGCGATGTATTGAAATTATTAGACAGCATGCCTCCTTCCAGTGTGCTGAATTATTTATTTAAAAATAACGGCAATCTTACTTTTACAGATGTAAGCAAGGAATGGGGCATCAATATTCCTTCCAACAGCAATGGCGCTGTGTATGCTGATTTAGACAATGATGGAGACCTGGATTTGATAACCAATAATATTGACCAACCCGCTTTTATTTATGAAAACGAAACCAATGTCCAATCAAAAAATAATTACCTCGAAATAAATTTAAAAGGAGCAGGGGCAAATACACAGGGCATCGGCGCCAAAGTAATTATTTATGCAAAAGGTAAAAATCAATTTTTGGAACAAATGCCTTCAAGAGGTTTTCAATCCAGCGTTTCGCCGGTGCTACATTTTGGATTGGGAAAAATTAGCCAAATAGATTCTTTAAGAATAGTTTGGCTGGGAGGGAAAGAACAAATACTTACCAATGTTAAGCCCAATCAGTTTATCACTTTGGAAGAAAAAAATGCGACTTCTGTTTTTCGTCCTTCCAACCCACTGCAACCTATATTTCATGAAACAAAATCTCCAATAGATTTTACAGATCAGACTCAGCCCATAAATGATTTTCTGCGTCAGCCATTAATGATTGATCCGATGTCATTTTTTGGGCCATGCCTTGTAAAAGCAGATGTTAACGGCGATGGACTTGAGGATGTTTTTGCAGGTGGTGCCAGGGGGCAGTCAGGCGCTTTGTATATTCAACAAAAAAATGGACAATTTATCAAAAAAATGGAACCGGCTCTTGATGCAGATAAAATGAGTGAGGATGTGGACGCCGTATTTTTTGATGCAAACGGTGATGGCTATCCTGATTTATATGTATGCAGCGGTGGATATGATAATTATTTACCCGGAGATCCATTGCTACAAGACAGGTTATACCTAAATGATGGAAAAGGAGATTTTGCCAAAAGCGTGGATGGCTTGCCGGAAATGCACACGAGCACCAGTTGTGCAAGAGTGGCAGATGCTAACGGAGATGGTTATCCTGATTTATTCATTGGAGGAAGAGTAATCCCTGGCAACTTTCCAGGAATTCCTGAAAGTTATTTGCTGATAAATGATGGCAAGGGCCATTTTAAAAATGAAATTTCCGTGCTCGCTCCTTCTCTGCAAAAGTTAGGAATGATAACAGATGCAGCCTGGGTAGATTTAAATAATGATGGGAAAAAAGATTTGATAGTAGTGGGCGAATGGATGCCCATTAGTGTATTTATTAATTCCAACGGCCATTTTGAAAATAAAACAAAAGATTATATGGATAAAAATTACAGCGGATGGTGGAATAAATTAGTGGTGACAGATTATAATAGAGACGGAAAGCCAGATCTTGTTGTTGGAAATTTCGGATTGAATTCACAATTTAAAGTGAGCGATAAAGAGCCCGCTGATTTGTATTATAAAGATTTTGACAATAATGGAACTATTGATCCTGTTTTTTGTTATTACATTCAACACAAAAGCTATCCCTATGTTACCCGCGACGAATTGATTAACCAGATTCCGACTATGAGCGCCCGGTTTCCTAATTATAAAAGTTATGCGGATGCTACCATAGACGATGTTTTTACGCCGGAAGAAATGAAAGGGGCAACACATCTCCAGGTTAATGAATTAAATACCTGTTCTTTTTCAATGGGAGCTGATGGGAAATTTCATAAAAAAATACTGCCTTTACAGGCGCAATTCTCGCCGGTATTTACTGTTACTACTTTAGATTATAATAGTGATGGAAATCCTGATCTGTTACTTTGCGGAAATATTAACCAGGCCAGATTGCAATTTGGTAAAAGCGATGCGAACTATGGAATTCTTTTAAAAGGAGATGGCAAAGGTGATTTTCAATATATAAATCAAATTCAATCGGGATTTAAAATCAGGGGAGATGTGCGCAGCGTGATTATGATTAAAAATGATTTATTATTCGGGATTAACGAGGAAGCCGTAAAAGCCTATCGGCTAAGTATTCCCAAAAAATAAGAAAGGGTAGTAAAGCAACAAAAAAGCAGAATTTTTATTTTGCTGCGTGATACAAAAAAAACCAAGACCAAATCCTATAAAAGAAAATAAATCCCGTTCTGACCAGTACTTTTGTATTTAATTTCCGGTATAATTTTCTTAGATTATGTTTTATCTCAAAAAGTCACCGTGGTTATTTCAAAAAATTTTTCCTGAAAGAATTTGGAAAATAGACACCGATGAAAAAATAATCTATCTCACATTTGACGATGGCCCACATCCGGAAGCCACTCTCTTTGTTTTGGAAGAATTAAAAAAATACAATGCCAAAGCCTCCTTCTTTTGTGTAGGCAAAAATGTAAAAGAAAATTTTGAAGTATATCAAAAGATTATTTCGGATGGACACAAGCCCGGCAATCATACCTACAGCCATTTGAACGGATGGAAAACCAAAGACAAAATTTATATTGATGATGTTGCCAAAGCTGCAAAAATTATTGACAGCGATTTGTTCCGGCCGCCTTATGGAAGGATTACCAATTTTCAGATGAAAGCCCTCCGGGGAAATAAACTTCATTTAAGAACAGTAATGTGGGATGTTTTGAGCGGCGATTTTGATCCTTCCGTTTCAGGAGATGATTGTTATCTCAATGTGGTCAATAATACAAAACCTGGTTCCATTGTCGTATTTCATGACAGCCTCAAATCGTTGGCTACATTGCAATATGCCTTGCCACGTCTATTGAAATATTATAGTGAAAATGGATATCACTTTCACGTGTTGCCGGTTTTTCCATCTTAGAAAAAATTGGGCCTGGGTAGATACCCAGGCCCGTTTTTAATCCGTACCCTATGAA
>JBIQMJ010000097.1:0-13686 GCA_044463445.1 Segetibacter koreensis | reverse complement strand
TCTCAAAAAAGGTATTCTCTAAAACATATCCATGGATTGTGGTAGCTCTTCTTTGGGTGGTCGCATTTCTTAATTACTTCGACCGCATTCTGATCACTTCCATGAGGGATCCGATCGTAAATGCCTTTACAATTAATGATGCAGAGTTCGGTTTGCTGACTTCTGTATTCCTTTGGTCTTATGGGATTCTTAGCCCAATAGGAGGATATTTCGCTGATAAGTATGGAAGAAAGCCTGTTATCGTCTTTAGTGTAGCAGTGTGGTCTGTGGTAACCTTATGGACAGGTTTTGCACATTCGTTTCACGAAATGGTTGCCGCAAGACTTTGCATGGGCATTAGCGAAGCTTGTTACATTCCCGCTGCGTTGGCACTGATTACTGATTATCATAAAGGCGCTACCCGCTCCTTAGCCACAGGAATTCATATGAGTGGACTTTATGCAGGACTGGCATTGGGTGGACTTGGAGGATACATCTCCGAATTTTGGGGCTGGAGATCGGGTTTCCAGGTTTTTGGATTATTTGGTGTCCTGTATGCTGTCATTCTTTTGCTTTTCCTGCGTAAACCGCAAACACCTAAAGGCCAACAACAGGGAATTAAAGAAGCTTCCCCAGCCCCGATAAATCTCCGGAAATCGTTTAAATTATTTTCACTCTTGTCCTTCAGGATCCTCTTGTTTTACTTTTGTGCCTATGGTATTGTCAACTGGCTTATTTATGGCTGGTTGCCGGTTTTCCTGAAAAGCCATTTTAAACTGGGACTCGGGCAGGCAGGTATTTCGGCCACCGGGTATGTTCAAATCGGGTCTTTTGCAGGAGTCATTATCGGCGGTTTTCTTGCCGACCGGTGGTTTCAGGTAAACAAAAAAGGAAGATTGTATATCATCATTCTTGGATTTACTATTGGAGCACCTTTCCTGTTTCTAATGTCCTCGACTTATAATTTCGGGATAGCAATAGCTGGGATGGTGGTTTATGGTTTGGCCAGGGGTTTTAATGACGCCAACCTGATGCCACTGCTTTGCCAGGTAATTGATGAAAAATACATTGCCACCGGATACGGATTCCTGAATTTCCTGAGTACGATTGTTGGCGGAATTATGGTATTTGCCGGAGGTGTATTGAGAGATGCGAACATCGGCTTATCCCTCATTTATGGTGGTTCAGCCATACTGTTACTAATCGCTGCCTGGTCACTAATGCTTGTAAAAATCAAAGAATAAATAACAAATCTTAATCATTTTTTCTCATAATCAGGTAAGAGGGAGATGTGGAAACATCTCCCGATTTTGTCTGTACCGACCCGGTATGGCGACCCTGCGTTAGATTGTGTGACAGCCAGAGTTTATTGAGTAATACTATAAAATGCAAAACGCTATAAGTCTTTTCGGTATAAAACAGAATGGCTTTAGGCATACACTATCCATACACCATCCATACTTCATCCATACATTGTCCGTCGTATTTCAGCGGCCTGAACGATAAAAAAGTTAAATGCAATTCCTTAATACTGTTCAGGCGGTTTCAACCTCCCGGACCCTGCCACCCGGTAGGGGCACTCGTCATTGTAAGGAACTTGAACGGCCTGGGAGGAGGATTTCTGTTATGAAGTGTGAATAAAATTCTTGTTGACAAATAATTTTAATTTACTACATTTGTCAACAAGAAGAAATGTGTAAAGAATCTCATAATGGAAAACAGGTTTGCAAATAGATTGGTTTCGGCACGCAAAATGGCCGGATTATCCCTCCAGGGCTTGTCCGATAGGCTAGACAATGCGGTAACCAAACAATCTTTGAACAAATATGAGCAGGGTATCATGAAACCGGATAGCCAGTTGCTGATTGCGCTGGGAAGTGCGTTGAACGTTCCGATAGATTACTTTTATTCCAGCCCCGGCATTCCGATACAATTGGCAAATGTGAGTTACCGGAAATATTCTTCAAGACTGTCCAGGGCAGAAGAAGTATCGGTTGCGGAAAAAGCGAAGGAAGTATTTGAGCGCTATTTTGAATTAGAAGCTACTTTGAATTTTGAGGAGGAACCAACTTGTTTTAAGTTCCCGAAAATCATAAGCACCGCCGAGGATGCAGAGGAAGCGGCAAAGGCATTAAGGAGCGAATGGCAGCTTGGCTATGATCCTATCCCTGATGTGGTAAAAATGCTGGAAGACAAAGGGTATAAAGTAGCTGAAATAGAAGCGCCGGACGCATTCGACGGTTTAAAAGCAGATATAAACGGCAAGCCCGTAATTGTTTTAAGAAAAAGAAAGTCTGATAATGAAGATGTGGTTCGCAAGCGGTTTACCGCTTTGCATGAACTGGCGCACCACGCTTTAAAGTTTTCTAAGACATTGTCGGAAAGAGAAGAGGAAACCCTTTGCCATTCATTTGCCAGCGCCGTTTTGTACCCGGAGGACATGGCCCGCAATGAGTTGCATAAAGACCGGTTTCATTTTTATCAGAATGAACTGGTATTAATTAAGGAACGCTGGGGAATTTCCATTTCGGCCATTTTTAGCAGGGCCAGGCAGTTAGGGATCATCAATGATTATGTGTATCGTAAGTTCAATATTGGATTTAAGAAAAGAGGATTTCATATTCCTGATAAAGAGCCGGGGAGATACCTCAGTAAGGAAAAACCGGTGCGTTTTGAGCGGCTTATTTACCTGGGACTGGCAAAAGAAATTATTTCAGTAAATGAGGCCGCTTATTTTTCAGGGAGATCATTGGGTGAGTTCCGTAAACAACTGCATGAGATGGTATGAGAATTATTATCACTGATACAAATGTATTCTTTGATATGATGGATATCGAAGTGTTACCTGATTTCTTCGGGTTAGACTTTGAGATATGTACTACGGATTTTGTGGTGGATGAAATAAAACATTATGAGCAGGCTGAACAGATTCAGAATTTTATACGGTCTAAAAAATTGACGGTATTTTCATTTTCCTCCCAAGAGCTTGACCAGGTGGCTACCATTAAAACCAAACGCAACCTGAGAAGGATTGCCGATAAGTCGGTATTGTGGAAGGCAAAACAACTTGAATGCAGGTTGCTTACCGGCGATAAAAATTTGCGATGCGAAGCTGAAGAAAGTGGGCTGGTAGTGAATGGTAGTATTTGGGTTATCAGGATGTTGGTAGAAAGTAATATGGTAACGATGCTCAAAGGGATTGAACTTCTGGAGAAACTTAAAAGGGTAAATAACAATTTGCCAGTTGATGAAATTGAGAAATTGATTAAAAGAATAAACATCAGTGCCGGGTTAATTATAACTACAAAAAAATAAAAAAGATAATTATGGAACAAGAAAAAACAGTATCAATTACAGTGAATGGTCATCCCAAGCCGGTTGAAAAAGGTAAAATTAGCTATGAACAAATCGTGAATATAGCTTTTCCAAATCCTGATTATGAAAACTATATTTATAAGGTTACATACTTTATAAAAAACAGTAACCATGAAGGAAAACTTGAAAAAGGAGGGCATCCAGTAGAAACTGTTGAAGGAATGGCCTTTACAGTAATCGCTCCTAAAAGATCCTAATAATGTCTTCACAGAGCATAGAAATTATTCAAAATAGTCCGGATTTAAGACGGCTGTTTGATGATGGTTTTGAATTGACGATTAAATCTTCATATTTATTAGTGCGTAGTGTCCCTTACCTGGATGCCGAAAAGAATATTTTGCGCGGCACTCTTATCTTTCCGTTAAAGATGTCAACACATGTAAACGTGAGTCCTCCTGAAAATCATGTTGCATACTTTGCTGGTGAAAAACCTCATTATGCGGATGGGTCGCCAATAAGTGGAATCATTAACAACGATACGGTGACCAAATTAGCTGATGGGATAGTTTCAAAATTTTACTTGTCAAGTTTACCTGAAAATAAGGATTTAGATAATGAAATAAAAGTTCGAAGATATGTAGATACACTTTCAGGCCCTGCTAAAGAGATAGATCCCACCGTTACCGCACAAACTCGAGAAATTATAGAAGATGAAGATGACAACTCCCCATTTGTTTATCAAGATACAAATTCAGGGAGAGCACAAATAGTAGCAATCACAGATAACCTGAAAAATCAAAAGATTGCGATAATAGGACTTGGAGGGACTGGTTCATGCGTTTTAGACATGATTTCAAAAACTCCCGTAGATGAAATCCACATTTTTGACGATGATGAATTTTCTTTGCATAATGCTTATCGTGCACCCGGAGCCCCAACTAGAGATCAATTAGGTAGACGAATGTTGAAGATCGATTATTTAGCAGAAATATATTCTCGTTTACATAAAAGAATTTTACCTCATCAGGATCGCGTCAGTCCAAATAATGTTAATAAACTTGAAGGATTTGATTTTGTTTTTTTATGTGTTGATCCAAGCCCTGATAAAGCCATCATAGTTGAGTTTTTAGTAAGTAAAAATATTCCTTTTGTTGACACCGGACTTGATTTAGTTAAAACTGCCGATGGTAAACTTACAGGAATCGTAAATCTGATAACTGTGACCCCAAATTATAATAGTCATATAAACAAAATACCTATTAAATCCGGGGGTGACAATGAATTGTATGAGAGTAATATCCAAATTATTGAATTGAACATGCTCAATGCAATATCAGCAGTAATCCGTTGGAAAAAATATTTTGGATTTTATTTAGACGAAAGAGATGAACATGAATCTTGTTATACTATTGGTCCTAACATGATAACAAATGAAGAAATTTAAACTTACTCATAAATTTGTAGAATTCATGCCTGAATCACTAGATGAGGGCATCTTATATATTTCTCCTCGCTTTAATATCATATCCCATCTTTGTTGTTGTGGGTGCGGGAATGAAGTGGTATTAAATCTTTCCCCAGGAGAAGAAGGATGGAAGTTTACCTACGATGGTAAGAATCTAACTGTGTATCCATCAATAGGGAACTATAATTTAAAGTGTCAATCACATTATTTTATTACAAATAATGTGGTTGAATGGATTCCCAAATGGGATAAAAAATGGGGAGGGAAAAACACTTTAAGAAAATATTTAACTTCTGGAAGTAACTCCTTCTAATAAAATGTATCTCAATCTGTGCAAGGGGAGTTTACATGGATGGAGGGATAATAAAAAAATTAAACAAATGTCATTAGATTTATCACAGATTTTAGTTATTGGAGTATCCAGCCGTTCCTTGTTTGATCTTGAAGAGGAAAACAAAATTTTTCTGGATGAAGGAATCAAAGGGTATCGCAAATATCAATTGGAAAATGAAACTAAGTTATTGAATCCTGGAACGGCATTTCATCTGGTACAAAGTTTATTGCATTTAAACAAAGATGCAAAAAAGCGAATTGTGGAAGTAGTAGTCATGTCGAGAAACAGTCCTGAAACCGGAGTTAGAATTATGAATTCAGTCAAAGAACATAATCTCGATATAACAAGAATGGCATTTAGCGGCGGAGAGCCTCTGGCTCCCTATATTGACGCATTTGATATTGATTTGTTCTTGAGTAAAGATTTAAGTGATGTTCAAACTGTTATTGATTCTAAAGAATGTGCAGCAGCCTATATTTATGCTCCACCAAAAGCTTTTAATCCAACTGATAATCGGGTAAAAATTGCTTTTGATGCGGATGCCGTATTGTTTTCAGATGAGTCAGAACTTCGATATAAAAAAGAAGGAACGGATGCGTTTCATAAATACGAAAAGGAACATGAAAATGATCCTTTAAAAGAAGGCCCTTTTGCGAAATTATTAATAAAACTTTCTAAGATTCAGGAAGAATTGCCTACCACCATTGAACTTTCTTCTTTACGATTAGCGATAGTTACTGCAAGAAATGCCCCCTCCCACATGAGGGTAATTAAGACATTACGTAAGTGGGGTGTTTATGTAGATGAAGCTTATTTTTTAGGTGGCCTTTCAAAAGATAAAGTTCTTAAAGCATTTGGTGCGCATATTTTTTTCGATGACCAGGATATCCATTTAAAGGGTGCTTCTCAATTTGTTCCTTCAGGGCAGGTACCTTATGCAACTGATTCGCCACTTAAGTTATTAGATGCTAATAAAGATAAATTAACCATAAAGACTTCTGTTGGCGATAACGAAAGCGGTTTGTGAGGATGACCTTTCAGCAGTGCCGGGTATTACGCACCAATAGTTTATCACTAATTTCAACGCATATTTACCAATGCTTTTAATTTAAACATTATCGGTTTCATTAATTATTTTGAAGTATGGCAATGATATACCGAGATTCATCCCTGCCAGGCCGTGTCTCTCCCCAAGGCCATGCAGTAAAGCTGGACACGGATGATGATGTGGGATAAAATTATTAGGTTAGTATATAGAGAAGAGTCTTGTTTAGTATCTTTTTATTGCAAAATATTTTAGCTTTTTTATACTAAAATTATTAACAGGATGTAATTTTTAATTACATTTGGGAGATAAAATATAAATTAACAATACGCAAAAAATGAATTTTTAAGGCTTAATATTGAAAACAATTTTCGTAATGAAAGTAGCTGATATAGAAACCCTTTGGAATGAATTCGCAAATATTCAAATCAATAAAAATGACTGTACAGAAGTTGCTTTTTATATTTGGAAGGCCGGAACAGACAGAGTGCTTATCTGGAAATGGTTTAATAAAAATCTTCCTTGTGGATTACAGTATTCGAATATGACTTTGGTTCAACTTGAAGCATTGTGGGCGGATTTTTCAAATACTCCTATAAATGATGATGATGAAATTGAAGATGATTTCTATTTTTGGGGAAAAGGAACTTATCGATTTGATGTTTGGCATTGGATGGACGAAAGATTACCGGATGGAATTGGCATTTGGTTAGAAGAGGAAACAAATATAAATGCAGATTAGAAAAATAAGGATTATAGAAAATGGAAATAAACAAAACCATAAAGGATAATAAAGTTGAACTACTGAATTATTTCAGAGACAGGGCAAGTGAATTTTTAACCGGAATCAAAATCAAATATGCTGAAACGCAATCTGATAAAAGGGCAAGGGCGATTAATGAAAAAATAAATTTGACAAAGAACAACCTGGTAACAACATTATTGCAACAAGCTGAAAAAGAGAAATGGACTAATAGTGAGAAATTAGAGGCGCTTTTAATGATTACCTATTGCAATATTGTGGTAATGATTGAGAGCAGAAACTCGGTGCGTCCTTATGAATATATGGATTTCTCAAGAAGAGTGGGAGAGCTTTGGGATCCGTTTTGTAAATTGTGCTTTTACTATCCGGCAAGTGACATTTCGTTGTTTATTCCGCCTCTGTTTTCGGAAGTTAAAAAAAAATTGTCAGAAGAAATTACGGAATATATTGATCATCTCAACATCACTGCAGAACAAAAACAAGAGCTTAAATCTTATTATGGAAAAGTTTGGAGTCTGGTAACATCTGGGGAAATACAATTGGAATTGGATTTACATTTTATTCACAATGCGCAAAAATATGTAGTAGATTTCAAAAGCGGATTTGGTTCAAATGAAAAAGGAAATACGAACAGGCTTTTATTGGTCGCATCCATTTATCAAAATCTCGAAGATAATTATAAGTGTTTACTTTTTGTAAGAGCAGAAGAAAACAACAGCTATTTCAACATATTGAAAAATTCCGGGGTGTGGGAGACCTATTGCGGAAACGAGGCCTATCAAAAGATAAATGATTATTCAGGATATAATTTAAAAGAATGGACAGAAAAGAATATTAATTGGGCGAATGATTTTAATCCAGAAACAATTAATCACCTGACAGAAAATAACCTGTTGCAATACCTACTTTGGTAATGATAAAAGAAGCAAGAAGATACCAGGCATTTTACACGAGATCAGCTCCTATAGTTGATTATATGGTGAATAAGTTATCGCTGAATAATTCTGACAGAATCTTTGAACCTTGTGGAGGTGATGGCGTATTTGTGGAAGCGATTTTAGACAATAATGAATTTGCCCATATTGACATTTGCGAACTGAATCCAAAATCAATTGCCGGGCTTAACGAGAAATTTTCCGGTTATCCGAATGTAAGTATTCGAGAGTGTGATACTTTACTGGATACAGAATTAAATTTTAATTCCTGTTTCGGAGGAATATATGATAAGATCATTGCTAATCCACCTTATGGAGCCTGGCAGGATTATGATAAGAGAGCGGTGCTAAAAAAAATGTATCCGGACTTATATGCGAAAGAAAGCTATGTTTTATTTTTGTATCGTTGTATTGAATTGTTAAAGGAAGATGGGATTTTATCTTTTATTATTCCGGATACCTTTCTGAACCTCCATTCCCACAAGTCCATCAGGCGGCATATTTTATCGAAAACGCAAATTATAGAACTGGCTTTGTTTCCATCTTCATTTTTCCCGGGAGTGAATTTCGGTTATGCCAATCTTTCTATTATTACACTCAGAAAAAAAACCGGTTATAATGCCTGCAGGGATAACAGGTTTAATGTAATTAACGGTTTTTTGAATGTAGAACAATTGAGCGATACCAATCACGGAAATTTAAAGAAACATTCATTTCTGCAAAAAGATGTTTTAAGCAACCCTGATTTTGCTTTTTTTATTGCGGACAATTCTAATGTGCTCAAAGTAATTAACTGCGCAAAATTAAAAATTGGAGATATTGCCCATTGTGTTACCGGTTTTTATTCGGGTGATGATAAACAGTTTTTACAGGTAAGCAGTGCTGATTTAAAAAACGGAAAGAATTATGATTTAGTCAATGCTGAAACCGTTAATAAAGATTACAAAGGTATTCGGGATATATTAGATGGAATCGAAGCAGTGCAGCATTTTATCCCGGTTGTAAAAGGAGGAAATATTAAATATCTAAAGCCGGAAAGCTGGTTTATGAATTGGAGCAAAGAAGCCGTTCGGCATTATAAGACCGACAAGAAAGCAAGGTTTCAGAATCCACAATATTATTTCAGGTTTGGGATTGGCGTGCCCATGATAAGTTCATCACGCATTACAGCTTCCCTCATTGAAAATAAATTATTTGACCAAAGCATTGTAGGAATTTTTCCAAAAGATGAAGGGCTGACATATTACCTTTTAGCATTTTTCAATTCGCCTACTTGTAATAAGCTTATCAGAACTATTAACCCCTCCGCCAATAATCCTGCAAACTATATAAAGAAAATCCCTTTCATTATGCCTGAGCAAAATATATTGGATGGTATAACCAAAATAACAAAAAGTATCATTAAAGAAATCAAAGAAAAAGGGAATTATGATGAAAGGAAAGAAATTGAGATTCAGGAATTAATAGAGAAATTATATGGTTTTTAGTAATCAAAGAATTAATGCCCGAACTCCCCAACTGGCGCAGGGTGTGCCGTGAATCGAGTACCGAAAGATATGTTGGTACAAGAATGTTGTATGAAAGATGATAGTAGGCCTATCACAGTCGCTGTGCAAGCGGAGGCTGTAAACCACCTCTCGGTGCTTGTTTAGTAATAGACAGGTATTGAACGGAAAGAGGAAAAGGCCGCTAAAAGCGGTCAGGTATGAATAAGAGAGATGAATGGAACTGAACCACCGTTGAAGTGATGAGATAATAGTACTCATTGTCAAAAGCTACTGTTCTTGTGTAGTAGTGAAGATTACAGCGGGCACTTGCATACTGGCTGTAAGGCAATCGTCATAAAGGTGGCATGACTCTTATTCAGGCTTTTGTACAGAACACGGGAAGTCCTTATCAGATGCTAAGAGAAAGGCACAAGTGGAAAATATCCATGAGGCAGAATATCGAAGCTGGTAAGGATGGCGGATGATGCTGTAGTAGCGTAGAAGTCCCTGTATTACGACAGAAAGAAGCGGTATGTTCTGAAGCACAAACGACATTTGGGGCAAGACTTTTCTGAAGTAGAAAACTGCTTTAATTGTTTCTTTACTGCCAGCGGCCCAGACAATCATTCCGGCAAAAGCGATTCTTTCCCGTACCGGTTTGCAGGGTGCAAACGGCTTTGCTTTTTCAACAGGTATCAAAGATGGCGTCTTCGCTACTATATTAAGACTATTTCTAAGAACGACTTCAAACTGGCTTAAAATCGGATGAAAAGATTGAGCTAATCTTAGATTTGCGTTATAAAGTTTTTTTGCCTTGTCGTTATTGCTGGCTGTTGCAATTAAATATCTGTTATATCTTGGTCTTGATAAGTACTTATTTCTTAATTCAATTCTCATGTTTGGCAATTTAAGAAATTGGTTTTAAATTTGTGTCTGTTAGACTTGATAAAGCCTCTTTCTTTCGTAGAAACGTAATCAAGTAAAAGATTTAAAAGGGGTTCAGTAATGAACCCTTTTTTTATACCTCAATCTTATTCTTCCAGGAATTTCTTATTATTTTCATCATCAAAAACGGAATTCCTCTTATTTCTTACTATAAAATTGACAGCATAACACTCAAGCATAAACGTAATTATTCCATTCTCAATAATTGAAAATAAAAATTCTCCTTATTCCTTCGTTTACTGATAACCATCAAAATTATAACAGTAGGCGTACACGTAATTTTCTTCAATTGGGTTTGCAGGAAATTATTTTTTATTTGGCTTCACTGTTTTTCTCACTCTTTTTATATTCTTATTGTCAGCTAAATATTGGTTATATACTACTTCAAGTATTTTTCTTTTTTCAGTTTCAATTAAATCTGCAATGCGAAATAAATCATTTAATAAAAATAGCTCAACATTATTCATAAGATTTGTAAATCTATCATTATTCATTCCTAAATCTTTGTAAACAACACTTTTTGGAAGAGTATCAAAGATTTCTCTAAATAAGGCTATATGGCCACTCTCAATTAGATTTTTTATAGTTTTATATCGCTTATCCTTTGTCATTATTCAAAGGAAATATTGATTTCTTCAATTCCATCAATTATAATACTACAAATACTATAAAATAGTATTTATTATTCTATAAATGATAATAAATAATTCTTTTGGTTAGAATTAATAATGTTAATATATTTACCTCCTAATTAGTATTTTGCGATTTCTTCATAAAAAGTATTTGAAGCAATTCGCTTGAGTCTCGTAACTGGAACGTAGGAATTTCAATTACCACGGGATTATAAGTGAAGAGCTCACGTTAAGGCGTGGGCTCACTTATTCGTGGTAAGGCTCCTACGGCCCCAGTTACGGTAAGTTGAGACCTGCGCCCTTTTTGTTTGTTGGTATGAGATGCGCAGGCCACTTACAAAAGACTCATCCAAAACCAAAAGGATGAGAGCATTCCAGGCATATAAAAAAATATCGGTTTTAAATAATTGGTTACACCATTCATTGAATAGTGTGTGCCAATGCTTCTATCTCTTCTTTTCAGGTACCATCGCTTTAAAAGTAATATTTTTTCATTCCCATACTTATCTTTTCAAAGTATATAATTGCATCAACCAACATATTGAAAAACCATCGACGGTATTGTTTAAAGGGTACCGGATTGCTCCTCTGGTTCTGCACTTACAACAATGGAGAACTACTAATGAGATAGAAAGCCTTATAGTAGTTCAATACGCTACAAAACCCAAAAACCCGGTATAAAAATTCCTTGTGTTGAAATGCACTGGCAGCCGCTCGATCTCATGAATGCAGTAAAATAAAATGAGCAAGGGCCGCCGCTAGTCTTAGGGTGGCCCGCTGCCAGTTTTCTTAAAAAGATTGTTGTACAAGTTTATATAAATGACTTTTCCATGCAAACAAATCAACTGCGCCTGGTAAAGACCGTCGCCTACTATGATCCGCTGCTGCAGCGGTATGCACGGCGTGTTGTGCACGACGAAGAAGCTGCTGCCCATATCGTAATGCAGGTGCTGGAAGCGCAATATGAAATCAATGGGCTTGTAGCGGCAGAGCATCTCAGGCAGGTATTAAAAACAGAGGTACTCAACCGTTGCTATTACTGGAAACAATCACAAATATTTAAACAGAACCCGGCAAAGGTTCGTGAACTTAATGAACCAGGACCAGCAGGAGAGAAGTAAACAAATCTTTCCGCTATAAATAATTATTCCTATGCAATTGACCGCTGACAATCCTTTTATTAACTGGCTCAAAAATTTATATGAGCGTAAGCCGAAAAACCCTACGTGACGTGTTAGTGAAGCAAACAACCTGACAGAGCCCTTTATTCATTTTCTTCTCATGTATGGATAGGGCAAGGGCTGCCCCTGGCGCCATGGCCGGGCAGCCTCTGTTGGTAAATATTTTACTGAATTTTTATTACCATAAATTATATAAAATGAAAAATATAATTGGGTTACTGACCTTGCTATTGCCCCTGCTTTGCAGCGCGCAGGCGCCGTCGGTAAAAGCGCTATCGATAGGAGATACAGTACCGGATATAAATATCAATAACATTATTAATTACAAAACTTCCACTGCAAAGTTTTCTGACTTTAAACACAAGTTGGTAATACTCGATTTTATGAACACCTATTGCTTAAACTGTATTTCTGTATTGCTCCGTTTTGATTCATTGCAGCGCCAATTTGGAGATAAAATTCAAATTTTTATAGTAACTGATGAGGCTAAAGAAAGAGTAATTAAATTTCTAAAAACCAATCCAGCCGCAAGAAATGTATCTGTCCCTGTAATTTTTGGTGACACTACTTTAGAAAAGTTATTTCCTCACCGGTATGTGTCTCACGAAGCATGGATCAATAAAGGAGTTGTAAAGGCTATTACCGGTTCAGAATATGTAAAGAAACCAAACATTTTGACAGTCCTTTCCGGAAAGACACCCGCATGGGATGTAAAATATGATATCGGCGATTTTGACTACAATTCTTCTATTATGACTGTAAATGCTACAGCCAAAAATTATTTAAGTAACGACAATAAAATCTTCCAATCTGTCCTTTCGCCGAACTTAAAAGGCGTTGCTTCAAGATATACCCGGCAGATGGACACCGTTAATAAAATGATCAGGATTAAAGCTATCAACTACAGTATTACAGGATTGTATCTGCATATGCTTACTGATAGAACGAAATTCCCCATTAGTCATGTGATCTTACCTTCTGATAATGCCGATTTCTTTGCATATATAGACAGGAGTCAGTACAGGAATAAATGGGAAGAGAACAATACTTACTGTTATGAAGCGACTTTCCCACTCACCACTTCAGCCGAAGCTATCAGGCAAAAAATGAATCTTGACCTTGATACCTGGCTGCAGGTACACGGAAGATTTGAGGTCAGGACAATGTCGTGTTACCTGCTGGTGAAGGATACTGCTGCCACAGGTATAAATAATAATGCATCACAAGATTATGCAACCCTTTCATTGGAAGCAACCGCAAATCAATTAGTATTTATTTCTCCCGGCAATTTGGTTGATAAACTGAACAACTCTTTTTGGGGAGTCCCTTTTTTTAATGGAACGAACCCGGGTTTAAGCGTAGCAATAAAATTAGACGTTTCCGCCCTTCGGGATATGCAATCGCTGAAGAATGCATTAAAAAAACAAAACCTGGAATTGGAATCTATAACCAAAAACGTAGAAATGATGGTTCTGAATAACGCGGCAACCAGGTCTGGCAGTACACTCAAAACTCAAAAAAAATGAAAATATTTAATTACCTACTGCTCTTATTCCTCGTAACATTAAGTAGCAATGCCTTTTCCCAGATTGTAAATGTTCAGGG
>JBIQMJ010000096.1:0-13733 GCA_044463445.1 Segetibacter koreensis | reverse complement strand
CATCGGTACTTATTTTATTGCCGTGTTTTTTACGACTCTTTCTTTTTGATATTTTGTTATTAGTTTATATCCTTTTGGAGTTACCATTGCATACAAAAAATATTCAATGAGCTGTTGCTGGATGTACACGAGAGAATATTGATGCTTGGGAAAAATTTCTTCGTTAAAGGCAAGCATGATCAGTTCGAGCCTTGCCTTACAAATTATTTCTGCATTTACATCTTCCCTGTATAATCCTTCTTCCTTTCCACGTTTTACGTTGGTTTTCATCAAGTGAAAAAGAAAATCATATTTAAAATCTTTGAATTTTTTGAATGCCTGGGGATGGCCTCTTTCTATATCGAACAAAATGGAAGGATTCATATTGCCCAGCATTTCCTGGATGCTTTCCATTCCAAAATAAACTTCCTGCACGGCATTCATCGCTTTGTTGCGGCCTTCGGTGCAGCAAACTTTATTGTATTCCAGCATGTCTTCCATCACTGCATCTACCAATTCATTTTTATCTTTAAAAGACTGGTAAATTGTTTTTTTTGACACGCCTAACTGCGCTGCGATCTCGTCCATCGTAACAGATTTTACTCCGTATCGTCTGAACAATTCGTCCGCTTTTTCTTTGATTCTGTTTTTTAGTTCCATTGGGGCGCAAAACTAAGGAAACTTTTTAAGCAATAATAGTTTCCGTCAATTTTTTTTATGAATTGTAAATACTCAGGATAACCGGCACATCGCTTACCTTTGGAAATTCAATAATTTGTCAATATGAAAAAATCGAAAAATTACCAAAGAACCATTCAGTATTTTTTGCAGGGGCTACTAATTCTTGGCCCCGTATCCATTACTATCTATTTTATTTATATTGTCTTTGATAAGATCGACAGCATTCTTAGGCCGGCCATTAATATCCCTGGATTAGGATTTGTGATTATAATCGGTTTCATTCTCCTTGTTGGATATTTGAGCTCCTTTTTTGTCATGGGAAGGATATTGTCAATTTTAAATAAATTTTTGGAAAAAACACCCGGCATCAAATTGCTGTATTCGTTTGTCAGAGATTTTTTTGAAGCTTTTGCGGGTAACAAAAAAAAGTTCACCCATAATGTATTGGCTTGCGTGGATGATACGGATGTTTGGCGTGTTGGATTTATTACCCAGGAAGACATGAGCATTTTTGGGATGGAAAATTATGTGGCAGTTTATTTACCAATGGCTTATTCGGTGGCGGGGAATGTGTATGTGGTTCCGAAAGAAAGGATCAGGACCATAACTTCTATCAGTGCAGCGCAATCTATGAAATTCGCAGTGAGCGGCGGTGTTACGCAAACTATTACCGATCCTTCCGGCGATCCTTTGGAACAAAGTATCATTTCTTAAAATTGCTTTCTTGAAAAAAATAATTTTTTTCTGCATTCTTTTGGGAGTTTCCGGTCCCTGTTTTTGCTGGGGATTTCATGCGCATAAAAAAATAAATTATTATGCAGTGTTTTTATTGCCTCCGCAAATGCTTCTATTTTACAAACCTCATATTAATTTCATCGAAGAACACGCCACCGATCCTGATAAAAGAAGGTATGCAATAGCACACGAAGGAGCCAGGCATTTTATTGATATTGATCATTATGGAAAATATCCTTTTGTTGAATTGCCGCATAAATGGAAAGACGCAGTAAATAAATTCAGTGAAGATTCCCTGCAGGCTTTCGGAATTGTTCCCTGGCATATACAGGTGATGCTGGGCAGGCTCACCAAAGCTTTTAAAGAAAAAAACTTTTCTTCCATTTTAAAAAACAGCGCTGAACTCGGGCATTATATCGCTGATGCGCATGTTCCATTGCATGCTTCTGAAAATTATGACGGACAACTTACTGGCCAAAAAGGAATTCATGCTTTCTGGGAAAGCCGTGTGCCGGAATTGCTGGATAAAAATTTTAATTTTTTTATTGGAAAAGCGCAATACATTAACGATCCTTCTGAATTCATCTGGGCGCGGGTTTTAGAGAGTGCCCACGCTGCCGATTCTGTGTTGAGTTTTGAAAAAGAGTTATCAAAAAAATATCCTCCAGATAAAAGAATGGCTTTTGAACCCAAAAATAATAAAATCACCGGACAGCGTTCTTCTGCCTACACCATTGCCTATGATAAAATGTTAGATGGCATGGTAGAGAGAAGAATGCGTCAATCCATTTTTGCGATAGCCTCTTTCTGGTTTACGGCATGGATAAATGCAGGCCAGCCCGATCTTTCTGGATTAGTTCATCAAACATTTTCAGAAAACGACTGGAAAGAATTTGAAAAATTAAATGAGTCCTGGAAAAATAATAAAATGATGAATGGAAGGCCACATGAGTAATTTATCCACAGTAAGCGAACAAATAAAAAGGATTTCTGTTTTTTTTATTTCAAATTTGCAATTCATTTTTAAACACTACCGGTAAACAAACCAATAGATCAAAAAACATTTTATAATTTTAATTCATGATCCACAATTTTAATGCAGGCCCTTCTTTTCTTCCTCAGAGTGTGTTGCAACAGGCATCGGAAGCAATTATCAATTTTAACAACAGCGGCTTATCTATCCTGGAAATAGGCCATCGCACACCACTTTTTGAATCGGTGATGGAAGAAGCAAGATCTCTTATCAGGGAATTGATGCAACTGGATAATGATCATGAAGTATTGTTCCTGCATGGTGGCGCTACCACGCAATTTATGCAGGTGCCTATGAATCTCTTACCTAAAGAAGGAACCGCATCTTATGCAGACACAGGAGTATGGAGTACCAAAGCGATAAAAGAAGCCAGGTTGTATGGAAATGTAAACATAGTGTGCAGTTCCAAAGAAAAAAATTACAATTATATTCCCAAGGATTTTGTGGTGGCTAATGAATCCACTTATTTCCATATCACTACCAATAATACAATTTATGGAACCCAATGGCAAAAGATTCCGGAGGTAAGTATGCCATTGATTGCTGATATGTCAAGTGACATTCTTAGCAGGAACCTCGATTTCAATTCCTTTGATTTGATCTTTGCAGGCGCTCAAAAAAATATGGGAGCAGCCGGCGCAACCCTGGTGGTAGTAAACAAACAAATATTAGGAAAATTAAACCGGGCCATTCCGCCAATTATGGATTATCAAAATCATATCCAGGCAAAAAGCATGCTGAATACGCCACCCGTATTCGCCGTGTATGTTTCAATGCTTACGCTTAGATGGCTAAAGGAAAATGGAGGAGTGGAAGCCATAGAAAAATTGAATAATCAAAAATCAGCCTTGCTTTACGATACCATTGATAACAGTAAAATTTTTAAAGGCACTGTAGTTAAAGAAGATCGTAGTAAAATGAATGTTTGCTTTGTGATGGAAGATCCTGAAAAAGAAAAAGCGTTTTTGGAATTTGCAAAACAAAATAATATTTACGGAATAAAAGGCCATCGCTCTGTGGGTGGCTTCAGGGCTTCATTATACAATGCTTTGCCTTTGAACAGTGTACAATTTTTAGCAGATAGAATGAAGGAATTTGAAAGCATGGGATAAAAAAGGCCTGGAGTTTTTTGATCCAACAAATATTTTTTAAGGAATCTTTTTATAAAAACCGGTTAATATTTTCTGTTCCGGAATCCAACTTCTTTAACGCCGGATAATATTCATCGTTTGATTTATATTTGCAGCCCTTACAAAAATTGAAAGTCTTTTAAGGCAAAATAATATGATATCTATTTCTCCATTCAAAGCTTTGCGCCCCGAACCCCAATTTGCTAAACAGGTAGCTTCAAGACCTTACGATGTTTTGACCACCAGGGAAGCGAAAGTAGAAGCCGAAGGAAATCCTTATTCTTTCCTGCATATAACCAGGAGCGAGATTGATCTTCCCGCCAATACAGACATTCACAGCCAGGAGGTGTATGACAAAGCAAAAGAAAATCTTGATGCTTTTATTAGCCGACCTGTCCTTTTCAGTGAAAGCAAACCCTGCTATTATATCTATCAGCTAACGATGAATGATAAATCGCAAACAGGTTTGGTTTGTTGTAGTTCTGTGATGGATTACGAAGAAGGATTGATAAAAAAACATGAACTTACACGGCCGGAAAAAGAGCAGGATCGCATCAATCATATTAAGACAACAGGCGCACAGACAGGAAATGTATTTCTTGCTTTCAGGGACATTGATGAATTGAATGAGATCATGGAGAATTGGAAAAATAATAAAACCCCGGTTTACAATTTTACTGCCGAAGATCAGATTCAGCATACCATCTGGGTGATCAGCGATGAAAAAATAATCGACAGGATCACTGAAATATTTAAAACAGAAGTGGATTGCACCTACATTGCCGATGGCCATCATCGTGTGGCTTCGGCTGCCAAAGTGAGATATATTTTAGCTGATGAAGAAGAAGCAGGGCATTTCCTTTCCACTTTATTTCCGGCTTCACAGTTACAGATCATGGATTATAACCGGGTAATTAAAGATCTTAACGGCTTATCCCGTGAAGAATTTCTGAACCAAATCACCAAAGATTTTTCCATTTCCGAAGTGCCGAGAGCCTTTGCCCCACAAGAGCCTCATGAATTTGGGATGTATTTGAATAAACAATGGTATAAACTTGCAGCGCTGGAAGGCACTTATTCAACCGATCCGATCGGTGTGCTTGACATTACTATTTTACAAAATAATTTACTCGGACCTGTTCTCGGAATCAAAGACCAGCGCACCGACACAAGAATTGATTTTATTGGTGGAATAAGAGGGCTCGGTGAACTGGAGGAAAGAGTTGACAGCGGAGAATGGGAAGTGGCTTTCAGCCTTTATCCCGTCACTATTCCACAATTATTTGATATTGCAGACACTAACAATATCATGCCGCCAAAAAGTACCTGGTTTGAACCTAAATTACGCGACGGGCTTTTAACCCACCTTATTACTTCCTGATATAAAGGGATTATTTTCATTTTGATTATTTCCCTATAATTTTTTGTTTTTATAAAGAATTCAGGTGATAAAGTATTTTATCTTTACCCGATGAAAAAGATTTTATTGGTCATCATAAGTATGGGCTTTGCTGCAGGCGTTTATGCGCAACAGGAAGATGTAGATCAGCTTCATGAAAATGCAAAAGTTTTTATGCAACAGGGTGATTACGGAAATGCAACTTTGATATTAACCCGTGCCCTGCAGCAAGACAAGCAGAATCTTGGAATAGCAAAAGATCTTTCATTAAGTTATTTTCTCCAAAAAGAAGATCAAAAGGCCTTAGATATTATTAAACCTTTTTTGGAAAGTAATGACGCAGATGACCAGACTTACCAGATTGCGGGAACAATTTATCGAAGGCTGGGACAAGAAAAAGAGGCTGATAAAAATTACAAATATGCCCTGAAAAAATTCCCTAACAGTGGCGGCCTTTATAATGATTATGGTGAATTGCTTTTTAATAATCATAATCCGGAAGCCATTAAAGCATGGGAGAAAGGGATCGAAACAGATCCCACATTCAGCTATAATTATTACAACGCCAGCAAATATTATTATTCCAACCGAAACTATATTTGGTGCCTTTTGTATGGAGAAACTTTCATCAATTTAGAATCCTTTACCTCACGCACCGCAGAAATAAAAGTAATTCTTTTGAATGCCTACAAAAGGCTTTTTGCAGACCCTGACCTTCTCAAAAATGTAAAAGATAAAAGCGCGTTTGAGATCGCCTTTTTAACCTGCATGAACCGGCAAAATGATGTGGTGATACGCGGCATTAATCCTGAAACCCTGACTATGATCAGGACACGTTTTATCCTGGACTGGAACAGGAATTATGCTGAAAAATTTCCTTTCAAACTATTTGAATTACAGGAGCAGCTTCTGGAGCAGGGATTTTTTCCTGCGTACAATCAATGGATTTTTGGCGCCTCCCAAAATCTTGCTGCGTATCAAAACTGGACCAGCAATCATTCGCAGGAAGCGGAAGATTTTAAAAAATTCAAGGCAGGCAATATCTTTAAAATCCCCAAGGGCCAATACTACCATTGATAATTCTTAAATAATTTCAGGATAACAAGTTTTTTAATGGGCTTGTTTATTTAATTAATTGTTTAATTTAGATTTTTTGCTTTAATTTAAGGACAACTTTTAATTAAACTGGTAAAATTCAATGGTTCCAACAAGACTATTTGATTGTATTGAAATGCATTTGAAAGATGCCCCCAGCCATACCATGCTTGCAGGAAAGGAAAATGGTAAATGGAGGGAATTCACCACAGTTGAGGTTTCTGAGATTGTAAATAAACTGAGTTCCGGATTACTATATTCGGGCATTGGCCCTGGCGATTTCAGTATTGAGGGAAGAGATAAAGTGGCAGTTATTGCCAAAAACCGGCCTGAATGGGTGATGCTCGATCTTGCAGTGCAGCGGGTAGGAGCAATTTTGGTTCCGGTTTATCCCACCATTAGTGATACTGAATTACAATTTATCCTTCAGGACGCAAGCGTAAAAATGATCTTTGTCAACGACAATGATTTGTTTGATAAAGTGAATTCTGTCAAAAATAATATCCCCCCACTCAAAGAGATAGTTTCATTTGAAAAGATTGATGGGGTAAAACATTGGGAAGATCTGTTATTGCCTCTTACAGAAAATATTCTCGGAGAGATCAGCGTAATCTCTGACAAAATAAAATATGAAGATCTTGCTACTATTATTTATACGTCTGGCACGACGGGTACTCCAAAAGGAGTAATGCTTTCCCATCAGAATATTTTGAGTAATGTCATTGATAGCCTTCCTTGTTTTCCGCCGGGAGAAAATCTGAAGGCGCTGAGTTTTTTACCTCTCAATCACATTTTTGAACGAATGATCTCGTTTATTTATTTGTTCAAAGGAACCAGTATTTTTTTTGCTGAAAGTTTAGAAGCAATTCCCCAGAATCTGAAAGAAATAAAACCTCATTTATTTGCTACTGTTCCAAGGCTATTGGAAAAGATGTATGAGAAAATAATGGAAAAGGGGAGCGAACTGAAAGGCATTAAGCGCAGTTTATTTTTTTGGGCACATCGCCTCGGATTAAAATTTGATGTCAACAAGAACTTCGGATTTTTTTACAGATTCCAGCTCTCATTAGCCAACAAATTGATATTCGACAAATGGCGGGAAGCGCTGGGAAACAATATTATCTGCATCATAAGCGGCGGTGCTGCTTGTCAGTTGCGGCTTCTGAAGATTTTTACTGCCGCCCAAATTCCGATCATGGAAGGATATGGACTTACTGAAACTTCTCCCGTGATCAGCGTAAACAGGTTTGAGGAAAAAGGAAGAATGTTTGGCACTGTTGGCCCATTAATCCAAAATGTAGAAGTAAAATTTGGTGAAGACGGCGAAATATTGTGTAAAGGCCCCAATGTGATGATGGGATATTTCAAACATCCTGAATGGACTGCGGAATGTATGGAAGGAGACTGGTTCATGACCGGAGATATCGGTGTAATGATAGGCGAATTTTTGAAAATTACCGATCGGAAAAAAGAGATTTTTAAAACCAGCGGCGGAAAATATGTAGCGCCGCTTGCCATTGAAAATAAATTAAAAGAATCCAGGTTTATAGAAAATATAATGGTCATAGGCGCAGGGGAGAAATTTGTTGGAGCGCTCATTGTTCCTGCGTATTCCAATTTAAAAACCTGGTGCACCGAAAATAATTTAGATTTCAGTGACCGGCAGAAACTAATCAAAAATCCAAAGGTAATTGAATTGTACTCCAATGAGATCAGGCGGTACGATCATTATTTCAACCATGTGGAGCAAGTGAAAAAATTTGAATTGCTTCCTTCAGAATGGACCACCGAAAGCGGAGAACTCACTCCCAAGTTAAGCCTGAGGCGCAAAATAATTATGGAAAAAAATAAAGACGCTATCAGCGATATTTATTCCTCCTGATATTCCATGAATCCTTTAGCCGGCCAATAAATAATCCACTTTTTTATTTTGATTTGTAAGCAAAATTAATCTCATAAAACCCGGGACCATTTGCAGTAAACGAACCAATAATGGTATTTCTTTTTTCGAAGTGCAATAAAGAAATCAATAGAATTGATTTTTATTTTGGCTTCCAACTTTTATAAAACCCACTTTTTTATCAGTGATTATTTAAAATAAATCTATAAGGATTCGTAGATCTTAATTTTATTGTACAGTGTTTTGCGGTCGATCTTTAAAATCTCTGCTGCTTTGGTCTTATTGAAGTTTACTTCTTTCAATACATTCATAATGGTTTCGTATTCTGCTTTGGCTGCCGCATCTTTCAGATCAACTTCCTTAGCGCCGGTATTATTTTGCACCAGCGAATGGCCACCCAGTCCATTGGTTGGAAATTCATTTTGCATCCGGGATTGTGTAATTTCCCACGGCAAAACTTTTGAATTTATTTTCCCGGAGGGAGTCAGCAACACTGCGCGGCGCACCACATTTCTGAATTCTCTCAAATTACCAGGCCATGCATAATTTAAAAACATTTCTTCTACATCCTCTTCGTATCCTTCCACCTCTTTCTGCAATTCGTTATTGGTTCTGTCAAGGAAAAACTGTGCAAAAAGAGGAATGTCACTTTTTCTTTTTCTTAAAGGAGGAAGATTGATAGAAAATTCATTGAACCTGTGATAAAGATCTTCCCGGAATTTTCCTCTCTGGTAAGCCTCCTGTAAATTTTCATTGGAAGCCACAATGATTCTTACATCCACATCCATTTCTTTTGTCCCTCCTACTCTTTTATATTTCCTTTCCTGTATCACACGCAATAAAGAAGCCTGTACATCTTTTGGCAGATTAGAAACTTCATCAAGAAATAATGTGCCGCCATTGGCCAATTCAAAATGTCCTTCTTTATCAGTAACGGCGCCTGTAAAAGCTCCTTTTACATGGCCAAACAACTCGCTGCCCGATAATTCTTTTGAAAGAGTACCACAATCCATGGCGATAAAGGGTTGCCCCTTTCTGGTACTTGCTTCATGAATAGTTTTGGCTATCACCTCTTTTCCTGTTCCGCTTTCACCATACAAAATAACGCTATAGTTGGTAGGAGCTACCATCTCTATCTGGCGGTAAATTTTTGCAGTTTCAGTATCCTGGCCAATAAGGTATTCGTTATTGGAAGAAAGCTCATAAATTTTCTTTTTTACCATAGCCGGTGAAGTGGAGGCCGCAGAGGGGTTGGCTGGCACTGCCACTGGCGCTGCAATTGCTTTTTCGATCACATTAATTACTTCATCAGGTATCAGCGGTTTGGTAATATAATCGAATGCTCCAAGTTTAATAACGTCCACAGCAGTTTTGATATCAGAATATCCTGTAATAATGATTACAATGGTTTTGGGGTTCGCTTCTTTTATCTTCATTAAAACCTCTTTCCCATCCTTATCACCCAGGCGAAAATCACATAGTACAATATCAAAGTGAAACTCATTAAATTTGGCTAATCCTTTTGATGCATTGTGCGCCACTTCTGTGCTATAGCCCTTTTTATTAAGAAAGCGGCTTAGCAATGTGCACATATCAAAATCGTCATCTATAATCAGTATCTTTTTATTCATATTTTTTATATAGGCATTAGAAGCGTAAAGTTAATTCAATTCTTTGTTTTTTAATTCAGGCGAGGATACAGTTTTTTTTTCTATCGTAACCCACTTTGCGTAATCGTTTGGTGAAATGTTCTTGCCATACAATTTTGTATATACTTTGGTAAATTCTGCACCAAGATACAAGATAATTGAACTGTAATATACCCAAACCATAAAAATAATTATGGACCCCGCCGCCCCATAAATAGAGGTTAAATTACTTTTTTGAATATAAAAATTTATTCCCATTTTTCCAAGAGTGAAGAATATCGCGGTGATCAATCCGCCGAATAAAACGTCTCTCCAATGGATCTTTGCATCCGGCAGAATTTTAAATATAAGCGCAAACAAAAAAGTAAGCACCACCAGGGAAAGAACGGCTTCTGAAATCTGGATAAAATACAAACTATACCCCGCAATAAATTTCCCTATAAACTTTCCGAAGGCAGCTACTATTGCATTTAATAACAGTGAAACAATCATTATAACTCCAATGCTTATTATTAAGGAAAAGGATAGAAGCCGGTTGAGGACAAGTTTCCACCATACTTTTCGTTGCTTTATCTCTAGTCCCCAGATTTTATTGATCGAATCCTGTATCTCACCAAAAATACTCGTAGCGCCTATTAATAAAATTACGAGGCTGATTACAGTGGCAACGAAACTATTTTTGCTTAAATGAATATTCCTGATAATTTCCTGAATTTGTATCGCAGCTTTACTTCCAACGAAATTGTTCAATTGTTCGTAAACCCTTCCCTGCATTGCTTCTTTCCCAAATAAAAAACCGAATAAGGTGGTAAGAACCACCAGTAAAGGAGCAATAGAAAAAACGGTATAATAAGAAAGCGAAGCGCTGTATTTGAAAATGTTATCCGCTGAAAATTCCTTCAAGACATCCTTAACAACCAGGCCAATTGAGACTAATTTTTTTTTCAAAAAGGATTTTTTAAAGATTAAAATTAAACTACTTTAAAGAAATCTGAAAGGAAAGAAAATTGTTTTATAGGTGGAATAGCCGTTTCCTTTCCAACAAATATAGGAGAACCGTTCAAAGAATGTTTTATGATGATTTTACAAAATGCTCATTTCGGGGAGAGATTTCCCCGGAATAATATTTTATCCTATCTGTAAATAGCCTTTTTATAATAGTTTATAGTCTGTTATAAAATGAATCCGACACAATTCTTCTTTGGCAAAGTTTTTTATATTATAATTTTTGTAATTAAATTTTAAATTAAAAATTATAAAAATGAGAAGTCTGTTATACATTATCGCCGTAATTCTTGTAATTATTTGGGTGGTCAGTTTTCTGGTTTATCATGTAACAGGTGGATTGATCCATATCTTACTGGTTATCGCGGTTATTGCTATTATTCTTGGCGTCATAAGGCGAGCTTAGATGTATAAAAAGAGTTTCGGTTTTATCAGTTTACAGTAACCGATTCTTTTCAATTATTAATAAACTAAAAAAATCAATTATTAATAAACTAAAAAAAAATAAAATGGGAAATTTATTATATCTCATAGCTGTGGTGCTTATAATTATTTGGGCCATTAGCTTCTTAGGCGGATTTTACACCGGCGGATTGATTCATATTCTACTCGTAATTGCAGTCATTGCAATTCTTTTGAGAATAATCAGGTCTGCTTAATTATTAAAAAATTTAAAATATACAACTATGGAAGATTGGAAATTAAAATTACAAGGAAACTGGAATGAGGTGAAAGGGAAAATGAAACAGGCCTATGGAGATCTCACAGATGACGATCTGAAACATGAAGAAGGAAAAGACGATGAGTTTTTAGGAAAATTGCAGCAAAAGTTGGGGAAAACGAAGGATGAAGTGATCAAATGGATCCAGGGGCTTTAAGTAATTTTCTCTTATTGATAAAGTTGTTTCAGGTAAATGAATTATTTGAAACAACTTTTTTTAATCAAAAAACCATTTGGAAAAATTGAAGTGCAGGAAAGACTGGTAAATCAGTGAGGAAAAGATTAAAATCTCCCACTTTTTATTTGCCGGGAAGACTATGCTTTAAAAAAGAATGATAATCAGAAAATATTTTCTGATCCACGGAGTGAAGCCCTATTTAAGTGATTTTTTTATTTTGATTTTTAAACAGATTATAAAGTACCCTTATCGTATCTTTTATTTTCACATCAAATTCTCTTTTATTTCGCCTGAAGAAAACAGGAATTCATCACATTTATTGGTTCACTGAAAAGCACTTATCAAACATTTTATTTGAAACAATATCCTATATAAAAAGAAAGCCAACCTTTGCAGGTTGGCAGTCATTGCTTGATTATGAGAAAATTTCTGTTTACAAATTTACTTTTGAGCCCACCACAATGGAGTCATCACGGCATCTTGCCCGTTTAGTTCGCTAACAGCCTGCTTGTACCCTTCCACATTACTATTTTGCAATCCTGATGGATATTTCATCCTCTGAGGGAAAAATTGTTGGTTGCTCGTCATGTAATTAGAATTTGTAAGTGCGGGAAGAGTTTGAATAGGCGCTTCCAACACTACATTTTCAAAGAATGGCAGACCAAGCCTTCTGTGATCGTTCCATGTTTCCAAGGGCAACCAGGGAGTTTGTGCAATGAATTTTTGAGTGATGATCTTGGTAAGATGATCATTCCTTACAGTACCATTTTTATAAAGATTATTTACCGGATAAGCCATAGTTACAGTGCCGGCTGCACCGGTAATTCCATCTTTATAAGACATGATATGGTTGTTACCTGGTTCGGTAGTATTATCCCAGTTTACTGACGTGCCTACTCTGTTATAATCTGTAGAAGCGAGATAAGTAGCCAAATATTGGGAAATGCCCCAATAATTAAAGCTGCTTGCAATTCCTTTTTCGTAGGCAGTTTTACCATCCATTGGTGTTGCCCAGCCTCTTACTGCTCCTTCAGCTAAAAGAAAATAAGTTTCCCACGGAGCAAAGAATACTCTTTTTGCAGTTTGACCTCTGAACTGTTGTTTTAAAGAAGGAGCCATCCCTGTAGCCTTTCCAATATCAATACCCTGGAAATGGGCATCACGAACTCCGCCTTTTGTACCCCAATTGCCATCAGGAGTTCCGTTCCAGGTAAATTTTGCATCAATAGTTTGTATCGTGTCGTTATTTAAATTTACCACAATACCTTTTGTATTGCTTGTAACCGCACCACAGGTTCCACTCGGGAAAGAAGGGTCGCTGCTATTGCCCGGCATATAAAAAATCTGGTATGCCCTCGGATCTATAGTGCTGGGCAATCCATCCAACCAATAAGCAGAAAAAGGGTCATTGGTTTTTGTAGTTAATTCATCAGGATAATACCTTCCTGCATAATCAGCAGGTTTTATATTTGCGATAGCCTCTGCCTGAGTTACCGGATTGGTAATCACAGTTGGTATTTGAACCGCAGAAGTAACGTTACCTAAATTGTTAACCAGGTTATTAAAAGTAACAGATTGCGGCAATTGGTACCAGCAACGGGAATACATACCGGAAAGATCGTCCCATCCTGGTTTTTCCTGTATCTGAAAAATCTGGGAGGCATCGGTAAGCAATGCTCCTTTTGCTGCATCCTCGAATTCTGCCTGCGCTTTTGCAGCATCTACTTCGGACAATCGCATAGCCAATCTCATCCTCAGTGAATTGCCATAAGCCTGCCATTTAGAAAAATCAAATCCGTAAGCCGGATCTTCCTTCTTTACTGTCTGGGGCACAGCAGCTACGTTCAAATCTAATTTTGATGTGGCATCTTTAAGCTCGTCCAGCATATAGTAATAAACTGTTTTTACATCTGTAAATTCAGGATTTACTCCCTGGAAAGCTTTAATAGGCATAGGGCCGAAATTATCGCTCATTTCACTAAGCAAATAAGCCCTCCAGATACGGGCTACCTGCATTAAATTGTTTGTGTATTCTTTACTGGTTCCTGCATCGATTTGTTGCTGAGCTACATCAATAGCACTGTTGATGGTGTTGAGCGCTCCTGATTGATTATTATAATATTCGCCAATCCATTCATCGTCATAACTGCCTACTGAGAAGGTTGCTCCATCAGCATCTGCTATCTGGCGCCCACCCGGAACCCAGTAAAGCACAAATGTTCTTTCCG
>JBIQMJ010000095.1:0-13766 GCA_044463445.1 Segetibacter koreensis | reverse complement strand
TGAATGCAATAGCTGTGGTTTAGGTTCAGGATCAGATAAGGATAAACCTAAAATCAATCTTGAAGGTATAAACAGTTTAGAACCGAATTGTATTGGTCAAAAACCTTGGGAGTTAGACCTTGATTATCCCACAATCACTCCTTATGAAAATTGTTTCATAAGAAACGATAATAAAAATGGTCGTGAAAAAATGAGAATTGCTCTGGTAACCGCTAATAATGTTTACTATGCAAATGGTTTTTCGAGTCTATTTATTCCTATGAACATAGCAGAAAATAAGCCGAAAGAGCTCATTGAGGCAATAAACATACTTGAAAAGAAGTACACTAAACATTTTGAACGAACAGAAATAACTCGGAACGAATACTGGAACACAAAATTTAATTTTAATGACTTTTTGATTGACAATGATATTAATCCAGAAAATGAAGGTGTATTTAAAAACCAATTAGAATCTGAATTTTTAAATACTGCTGCTGATATTGATATTATTGATAAACACGAAGAATACAGGTGGCAAGAATACCGATGTTTTTCAACCCATTCATCATTGCCAAATATTACAGAGAACAAAGGTTTACGATTTAAAGACATAGTGCTACCTAACGAGTTAACAGATTTCTTTAAAAAGATTCAGCAGGTAGAAGAATTAAAAGTAACTAACGTACAATTGGATTTCACAAGAGTGAAGCCCAAAGAACGAATTGTAGTAAACAGTGAGGTGCAAGAATCTTCAAGTGGCCAAAACATATTTTCTATTGACTCTAAAGAGTTGTTTACTCTACCTGCAAATGAGACGTTAGGAGAAGGTCTTTTCTTTGAATTCTCTAACGAGTGCATTGATAGATGGATATTAGAAAACGCAGAGCAATTAGAAGAGAGGTTTGAAAAATACTTCAAAGAACTACCTAATCCAGATAGTCAAGGGTTGAGTTCTAAAATGAGGATTTACAACAATAAATACAAACACTTTTTACTCCACTCATTTTCACATATAATAATGCGAGAATTAGAATTCTCTTGTGGCTATCCTACCGCCAGTTTAAAAGAAAGACTTTACATCTCTCTAAACCCAGAAAAAATAATGTCCGGTGTTCTCATTTATACAGCAGAAGGTTCTGAGGGCAGTATGGGAGGTCTAGTTTCACAAGGTGAACCACAAAAAATATTAGAGATAATTAGAACGGGGTTAGAACGGTCAATAAACTGTTCATCTGATCCATTATGTTGGGAGTCTGACGGACAAGGGATTTTTGATCTTAATCTATCTGCTTGTTTCTCTTGCTCCTTGGTAGCAGAAACAGCTTGCGAAGAATTGAACTTGGGTTTAGATAGACGAGTACTCATTGATGAAGTTTTTGGGTATTTTAAAAGCATTATCTTCTAAAAACAAAACTTTGTTTGTTATTACAGTCTATTAGTAGAATAAAAAGATTTCTAAGGTAAAATATAGCTTCTTATTATTTTACCTTAGTGCTTGTTGTCACGCTTGTTATCTATTTCTCTAAAATCAAAATATCAAAATCCAGGTACCACGCTAGCTTCGCCAGATAATCTATTGAGATCGCAAACTTACCATTTTCAATTTTTGAAATAGTAGAATTTTTTACCTCCATTATTTCCGCCAGTTCCTGCTGGCCAATTCCTTTTTTTTCCCGGTAAAGCCGGATCTGTTTTCCAATAGATTCACGGTTTTGCTGAATATATTCTTCTGTGGGCCTGGATTTTTTATCCATAATAGATCTTGTAAAATTTTACGATTCTTCAGGAAGAACGATAAGATATTTTGTAGGCACCGGTACATCCCATCCATCAGGATAGGAGACAGTTGTAAGATTACCTCCCAGCTCTTTTACAATTCCTATCTGATCTACGCCTCCCAGAACTATTTGCTGGTATTGCCTGATCGCTTTATCCGGCCCACTGGTTTCAGCTTTAAAAACTTCGATCTTGTCATTGTCAAAAATTACCTTGTCTCCTGTTTTAATTACTTGTTTTGGATGAAGAGTATTCATAATTATTATGCAGTTTGTATAGCGTTGCCCCCGCTTTTAAGAACATGAAGATACTATATTTAGCAGAACAAATACTAAAAGATATGAGACTTGTCGGTGAATGATTCTAACTACAGGAATTCTTTTTGAAGCAGCGCCATATTTTTAGCCTTCTCATATCCTATTTTATGTGCAAGCACTAAGCATTCGTTGCAAATGTCTAAGGCTTTATTTTTCAGGTTCAGAGCATTGTAAATATTAAACAGATTGATCATTGTATCACATTCACCTTTTGTATCGCCAATCATTTTTTTAATTTTTAAACTCTCAAGAGCATGTTTCAGAGAAAGCCGGAGGTTTCCTTTATGAAATGCAGTCAAAGCCATCGCTTTCCCAATTAATGTTCTTAAACTCCTCCTTAGTGGAATAAACCTTAAAATCCCTGTTTTGTATCAAGCCTTCAGCTTCAAATGCGCGTTCAAATAATAAATCAAAATTAGTAGTGCATATTAAATTTATATAACCAGCCTTAACCAATTTTGCTATCAAAAAATGATTATTGTTTGGCTGACCTTGAACAAAAATTTCTTGTATTTCATCAAGCGTTGATTCTCTCAGGATTATTCCCATTATTTCCTCAAAGGGAAGAGATGAGTTTGTCAACAGTTCGGCTTCTGAATTATTTAATTCCAGGATTTGAAATATGTAAGTCAAAAGATTTCCGACTATGGGCAAACCGGAATTAAAGGAAATTCCCGCTCCGCAAAAAATTGCTGTTTTATAAGATTTTAAGACAGTCTCAATTTCAAATAAAATCCTCTCTAAGTTTTCCATAATTCAATTAAAATATGATGGCCACTTTACTGTAATTATCTATTCCTATTCTTACAGCTTTGTTCTAATAAAAGATATTTATTTTTCATAAATCTCATTACGTCTTACTTCAAAAGATTTTCCATAATTTGTCAGTTTTAACACCTCCCCAAAATTCTCTTGATTTATATTTAGTCCATTAATAAATAAATCATCAGAAATAGGATTCGCAAATATGCTTGGATTAATAAATATTTTGTGATCTCTTAAAGTTTCTAAACCAATAATATAGTGGGGTAATATTCCGGCTAAACTGGAAAATTCTTTCTGATTTCTATAAGGTACACTTTTGTATTTCGGCAAATTATATTTTTCGAACCTGTGTGTTATTTTTCCATTTACAGGTCTCCATGCATGGATTATTATACGTTTACTTGAAGAGTCATTGCTGGAAAAATCTTGCGCCACTGTAAAGTCAGTTGAAGCAGACACAAAATGGGATTTATTTTTATAATTAATTGCCCCCAGTTGATGTAATAAGGATAAATAATAGTTTTTAAAGAATATTCGCTCATTTTCGTTTGCTGATAATGCTGAAGATGAAAATATTCTTTTATTGTTCTTCTTGTCTGAAAAATAACTTTTAAGTAGCAGATTTTTCTCAAAGAAACTTATAGTAATCGAATTTTTACTTTTTATTGAACTATTAAGATTGTCGAAAATATAATGAAAAACAGTTTCATTGGATTCATCAATTCTTATTGTGCGATTAGAAGATTTAAAATATTCTTCAGAATAAAAATGTTTTGATTTTTCGCCTACCATAAATAACCTACTTAATAATTCCTTATAGTCAGTTTCAGATTTTGAATAATAAATCCCAAGTTTTTCTCGAAGATTCATTAAATTATCACCCCGATATAAAGGCTGGATTATTCTTCGGTTCGTAAGATAAATTTGCTTTACTAGAAATTCGTTAAACTGGCATAATTCCTCCCTGCTTAGTTTTTTCATTCAATATTATTTTCAATCTAAAAAGTGCATCAAAAAAAGGAAAAATGGAACTTTCTATACTTTTTGTGTTTTAAGAAAGAAAGAGTATAAGAATGGGCTATAAATTCTTTAAAAAATCATCTTCCGACAAAATTTCAAGCGGTGCACCTTTTTGAATCATCTTAATAGCCTTTTCTTGTTTGCTACTCATCCCATCATCTCCAACAACCCGGTAGTCTTGTTGTCCAACTATTAGAAAATCGGTGTCCCTGGTTACATTTCCGCCAATACTTCCACCAATATCTGCAATAACCTGTTGTGCAGATGCTCTAACCATTGAAGATAATGTTCCTGTAAAAACAATCGTTCGTCCATAAAATATACTTTCAGGATTATGTTTTGCAGGGTCTCCAATGATTTGTCTTAAGTCTCTTGGTTTATAAATCCGCTTTGTTTCTGATGGTCAATAACCACCATCATAAAGTTGTCCAACAGATGTTTTTAATTTTTCGGGAAAATCCTCAATAGAATAAACTCCTGCAATGCCAAATGCTTTAAGAGCTAACTCTGCTGTGGCTTTACTGTCTGCTCCGGCACCGTGATGATTCAAATCTATATTGTTGATTTTACAAAGTGTCTTTAAATCATAAGCCGGTAGAGCGGGCCATAACGATTTGGAAAAAATGTAGCTGCATGAATAGTTTAATGTCGGAAAAGGCAGTTGATAACTCTGAAGTGTCTGGCGTAAAACACTCATATCAAAACTTGCATTGTGAGCAATTATAAATTGGTCTTCAATAAGTGGTTTTAATTCCGCCCACAACTCATTAAATTCCGGTTTATCGGCAACGTGTTCCGGTCTAATTCCATGAATTAAAATATTGAAATAATCAAATTCAGAATACCTTGGTTTAATTAACCACGATTTTGTTTCTACTATTTTGTTGTCTTTTACGAAAGTTAAACCAATCTCGCAAGGGCTGTCTCTTACCGAAGTTGCTGTCTCAAAGTCAATTGTTATAAAGTTCATAATAGCAGTAGTTATTTAAGGTAGTTACTAATATTGCAACGAATATATTTCTTCTTTTAAAAATGATTGAAAAAATATTCCACGATTCCCCGATTTATATTCTCTCGTTAAACTTAAAATTACATTTCTTCCTACAACAATGGTAAATTTCAAGCATCCGTCCGAAAAATTATGTAAAATCCAGATTACTATTCCTTTGTTACCCCTGTTTCCTTGCTGTCTGCGCCGTACCTTCCAGGTACCTTGTTGCTGAATTGTTGCAGGCATGTTGCAGGCCTTAGCTATATGGCAGCAAGAGGTTAGCAAGAATTCAGCAACAACTCTGCAACAAAATGTGTTTCTTAAGCTAAAAACTTAAGAAATTACAGTAAAGCAATAAATTTCCTGAATCCTTATTTTTTATTAATATCGTAAAGGCATAAATAAAAAATATAAAGAAGATTTTTACAGTGGTATTTGGAAAAAGGGCGCTACATATCAACTTTCGCCAAACTTAGGTGAAACCCTCAACAAAATATTAATGTTTTTGGCTGTTCACGAAAGAATCAATTGAAGATCAGTTATTGCAAACATTTATTAGTTTTTTCTTTGCGTTTATCTTTTTACTTAAACGATATCTTTTTATCTCTACTTCGTTATGCTTTTTAATTTTATCTTCAATTTCAAAAGCCCTCCTAATGTTATGGCATTTCCAAATGTGATTTCTGTAATGCAAATAAATCCAAACATATCTTCCATTCGAATTATCGGCTGCAATAACACCGTAAATTTTTGAAAACGACTCACTTTCATAAATGCAAGGCAACCAACTTTTCTGAATCAGTTCCGTTGCATGCCCATTTATTAAATATTTTGCTTCCGCTTCTCCACTAATCCATAGACAATTATTTGAGGATATACTCCTCCATAAACCGCGAATCTTTCTTTCAAGACATTCAAGTTCCTCATTTTTAGTTATCATAATTAATTGGTTTTATTAGTGATTATAAAAATAATAAAATTTCACTTATTTCTCTGTTTGCAGCAAAAGCACTAGACATTCCTATACAAATGGCATTATTTATCATAGTATCTTCAAAAATTGAAAATGTAAATCCTTCTTATTTCTCCGTTTACTGTAAAATTAATCAGCATAACGGCTATATATAAACGCAATTATAAAATCTTGATAGTGTGTTCTTTTTTGAAAAATAAAATCTCCTTTATTCTTTCATTTCCAGCTAATCTTCATTTTCCAAATCAAAATTTACGTCAAGTAGCTTTTTAGGTTCAATGCCAAGTCCCTTTGCAATTTCTATTAGAGTTGTCACATAATGATTGGCGGTCGCATTTTCAATTTTACTTATTTTCCCTCTATCTACATCACACCTTGCAGCTAACTGGTCTTGACTTAACCCAAGTTTCTGTCTAATCTTTAAAAGATTCTTTCCGATTTTTTCAAGCCTATTTTTATCTTTTTCTGTCATTTTGAAGTTGTGAAGCGGAAAATTCTCATTTATTAATAAAATAAATTGTGTTAGAGCTACCACAATTCAAAAAAGTTATTTATATTTGTAACTATAAAAATGAAAATGATAAAATAATTATCTTAAAATATTAGGAGTATAACCTAAACGAGTCTTGCAGCAAACTCTAAGGCCGCATGCAGGGCAGTGAAGATATACCCACAAATTATTCTTCGATGCTTATATTTGAGCATCCGAAAGGATAGTGTGGGTTTCGCTGTTGATCCGTGCGTAAGGCCTTAGAGACTTTAAGTTGCCGGGGAGGTGGAATCCACACTCTTTTTAAAAGAAGCAAGGCTCGCAAATTCATGGTAATGAATGCGAGTTTAAAAAATATCATCCTTCCACACACCAATAGTGCTAATTGTTCTATTCAAATTTGCATTACAAAAAATCGAAGTATTTATCAGCGGATTTGTCGCTGCTTATTCCTTCTTCTTTCCGGCACAATCACTTTAAAAACCATCATTCATTACTTTCAGAATTATCTCTTTAAAAAGTATAAATGCATTAAAGAACATCTTGAAAAACCAACGATACTGTTATTTCAGCAGTATCCTGTAGCCCCTCTGGTTCTGCATTTAGCCCAATGGCGTTTGGCAAATGAAGCCGAAAGCCTTATCGTAGTTCAGTACGCTACCAAGCCCCGCAATCCCGAGTAATACATTTTCGTGTAAACATGCCTGTTATATACGATGCTTTTCGTATAACCATGCCCGATATACACATTTTCTGACAGTGCCTTCCTGCATTTTTTCTCATGTATGCAATGAAGGTAATGGCTGCCTTTGGTGACGGCCGGGCAGCCACTGTTAGCATTTCTTTCAACCAATTTTTTTATTCCAAAATTATGTTTCATGAAATATATTATTGGGTTAGTGGCCTTGCTATTGCCCTTAATTTCAGGCGCACAAGTGCCTCCGGTAAAACCATTAACTATAGGAGATACAGTTCCTGATATTACCATTACTAACATTTATAATTATCCAGCTTCTACAATCCATTTATCTGATCTGAAAGGCAAACTGGTAATACTTGATTTTATGAATACCTATTGCTTAAGCTGCATTGAGGCATTGCCCCGGTTTGATTCCCTGCAGCAGCGGTATGGAGATAAACTTCAAATCTTTATTGTAACTAATGAAGATAAAGAAAGAGTAGAGAAATTTTTAAAAACGAATCCTGTTGCAAAGAATGTTTCTCTTCCGGTAATAGCAGGTGATACTATTTTAGAAAAATTATTCCCTCACATCTATATTTCCCATGAAGCCTGGATAAACAATGGAATAGTAAGAGGGATTACACACGCCCAATGTGTAACATCCGAAAATATACGGGCAATACTGAATGATGCTGATGTACACTGGCCTGTAAAAAATGATATTCCTTATTATGATTATGACCAGCCTCTGATGATTGCCAACAGCCTGAAAATTCCTGATGGCAGTATTCCTCAAACCTATTACTATGCATCAGTATCGGGTCATATGAATAATATTACGCCAAGAGCAGGAAGTGTTACAGATAGTGCTTCACAGAATATAAGGATTTACATGATAAATTATTCTTTGGCAGAAATTATTCTTCACACATTTGGGCTGTATGCTAATTTTCCTGTAAGCTATATGGTATTAAATATAAAAGATACAGGTAAAATAATGTATAACCCCATGCGTGGATACAAAGATACCTGGAGCCAAACGAACACCTATTGTTACGATGCCTTATTTCCTCTGGCAGTTGATTCTATACAACGGGCAGAAAAGATAAGGAACGATATTAATTTCCTGTTTGGCATTAATAGCAGTATGGAAAAAAAGAAAGTGAAATGCTGGGTACTCAAAGTTTCCCAAAAGGGCATCAAGAAATTTAAAACGTTTAAGAATTACAGGATCGCTACCGCCGAAAACTATATAAGCGTTGAAAGACTTATTTACAATTTAAATCATTCTATTTATGGGCATCCTGTTATAAACGAAACCCCCTTTTCATCAAATGATTATTTGCCTGAAGCTACCGTCTCAGGCCCGGATATTACCGCTATTCAAAAAGTATTGACCCCTTATGGATTGCAATTAGAAGAAGAAACGAGAGAGGTGCAAATGCTTGTTCTGACCGGGACAGCCAAATAAAACAATCACAAACAAATTTAAAAAACTCAGACATGATTAAATACATTACGTATATATTACTTCTTCTGTTACCGGTATTTTCTAATGCTCAGTCAATAACAGGAAAAGTAATTTCAGCCGAAAACCAGTCGCCGGTAAGCGGCGCTACCATCAGGTTATTAAAAAGCCATACCGTTACAATATCTGATGAATCCGGCAGGTTTTCCATCCCGGCAACTCGTGAGCCGGACACAGCAATTATTACCCATGTAGGATACGTGGAAAAACAAATTGTTGTAAATACAATGGGCGCTGCACCTCTCTTTATAAACCTCACCTCAAAAGATGCAACGCTTGAAGAAGTAAATATTGTAAACACAGGATATGAAAGTGTGGCAAAAGAAAGAGAGACTGGCTCCTTTTTTAAGATAAATAACAAGATCTTAAATCAGGCGGTTAGTACAGATATTCTGAGCAGGTTAGACGGAATTGCCAATAGCGTGCTTTTTGATAAAAGGGATCCAAATAATGTCAACATCCAGATACGTGGCCTTAGTACCCTCACAAGTAGTATTACTCCACCTCTTATTGTTGTTGATAACTTTCCATTTACAGGAGATATAGATGATATCAATCCAAACGATGTACAGGATATTACCATTCTAAAAGATGCAGCGGCAGCATCCATTTGGGGTGCCAAAGCAGGAAATGGTGTCATCGTTATCACTTTAAAGAAAGCAGGATTTAATCAGCCTATGAGATTTTCTGTAAATTCTAATATAACTATGACAGAAAAACCCGACTTATTTAATATCCCTCAAATGTCTTCTTCCGATTTTATTGACGTGGAGCAATTTTTATTTGGTAAGGGGTTTTATAATTCCAGATTAACTGATTCAAGGTATCCGGGCATTACACCTGTTGTTGATATCCTGGATAAGGAAAGCAAAGGGCTATTGAGCGGAGATGAGGCTGACAAGGACATAAACGCTTTACGCAATGTAGATGTAAGAAATGATTTCGACCGCTACATATACAGAACTGCCACTAATCAGCAGTACGCTTTAAATCTGACGGGTGGCAGCAACAGGATGAAGTATTTATTGTCAGGTGGGTTTGATAAAAATATAGATAACTTAATTGGTAATGACTATAAAAGAATAACTCTTCGCTCCGAAAACACTTATGATGTCACCAATAAATTACAAATTCAGACAGGAATATTATATACTAATACAAATGCCTCAGATAACAGCACCGGAGGGTATGGCCAATACGCAAATGGCCCTGTCCGGCTATACCCGTATGCAAAGTTTGCCAATAAAGACGGAACTGCTGCAGATTTGGACATATATATGAATAAGAATTTTACCGACACTGCCGGAAATGGCCGGCTTTTGGATTGGAAATACACGCCGCTTGACGAAATTAAGAATACAGAGAATACTTCAACATCTCAATTATTAATTGCAAATCTGAACGCAAAATATGATGTCAATAAAAGTCTGTCCTTTGAAGTCAAATACCAGTATCTGCATTCAAACAATGTTAATGAAAGATTACACAATGAGAATTCATATTATGCCCGTAACCTGGTAAATACATTTACCGGTATTGATCCTGTTACATCAAATCTCGTGTATGCCGTTCCGCTTGGTGGGATAGTTGACATGTTTAATACAGTGGAACAAACTCATTCAGTAAGAGGGCAAGTGAATTTTAAAAAATCCTGGAGGCAAAACAATGATGTTTCAATGATTGCAGGTGCAGAATTAAGAGATGATAAAATCAAAATGAACAATTATACTTCATACGGATTTAATGAAAATACATTGGTTACCTCAAATGTTGATCTTATTAATTCATATCCTACCTATGATAATATATTAGGGATGTATTACATTCCCAACATCAATGACTTTAATGGATACGAGAACAGGTTCGTTTCCTTTTATGCAAATGGCTCTTATACTTACGGGCACAAGTATATAATATCCGTAAGTGTCAGGAAAGACGAATCCAATTTGTTTGGGGTAAATGCGAATCAGAAAGGAGTACCATTGTGGTCCGTGGGCGGCGCATGGAAAATTTCGAATGAAAAATTTTATAGATTTAACTTAATCCCAAATTTGAATTTCAGGTTAACTTACGGTAAAAGCGGGAATGTAAATAATACTGTTTCTGCGCTGGCGACTATTGTATATAATCCTGCCCTGTTTTCATCCATCAATATCCCATTTGCCAGTTTGCAAAATTATCCTAATTCCAATTTAAGGTGGGAGCAGGTGGCTACTTTCAATGCCGGTGTGGATTTTGGCTTAAAAAATAATATACTATCAGGAAGTATTGAATATTACCAAAAAAAATCCACCGATCTTCTTAACCCGGTTAATATAGATCCTACTACCGGCGCTTTATACCCCATTACTAAAAATTCGGCTAACATGAACGGCACAGGTATAGACCTGGTTATTAATAGCAACAATATTAACAGAGGTTTCAAATGGCAAACAACATTTTTATTCAGTTATGTAACGTATAAAGTAACCAGAGATCTTGATCCTTCATCCCTGGTTGGACTGGTTAGTGATGGGAGTTTTATTTTTCCTGTTGAAGGTTATAATCCTTACGAAATTATAAGCTATAAATGGGCTGGCCTTGATCCATTAACCGGCTCTCCTCAGGGAATTTTGAATAAAGAAATCAGTACCGATTACTCATCTCTCTTAAATCAGCCTGCGGATGCTCAGGTAATAAGTGGCCCGGCTTTACCAACTTATTTTGGAAGTATCAGAAACACCTTTTCATACAGGCATGTTCTCATGGCTGTAAATATCACTTATAAATTAGGTTACTACTTTAGGAGGCCATCCCTTAATTACGATCAATTATTTAACAATGCTGCGGGCAATGCAGAATTTAAGGATCGTTGGCAAAAGCCGGGAGATGAAAAACATGCCGATGTACCGTCAATGCTTTATCCCTCATCGTATCAACGGGATGAGTTTTACAATAGTTCTGATATAACAGTGGAAGAAGGCGATCACATAAGGTTAGCAAATATCTATATGTCATATACGTTTGATAATCCTTTTCATACAAAATCATCAAATGAATTACAACTGTATGCCTCTCTGGCCAATCTGAATATAATATTATGGAAAGCAAATAAGAAAGGTATTGACCCGGATTTTCCCACCGGATTGAAGCCTTCCAAAAATGTTTCTCTCGGGGTAAAGTTTAATTTTTAAAAAAATAAATCTAAAATCATGAATCGGTTACTAATAAATTGTTGCTTTATATTGCTACTAGCAACAGGTATGTCGTGCAAAAAATACCTTGATGTAAAGCCTGATCAAAAGTTAGCTGTTCCTTCAACATTACAGGATATGGAATCATTGCTGGATAATTATTCTGTTTTAAATGGTTCGTACAGGTCTTTAGGAGAAGTTGCCTCAGATAATTATTATTTGACTGACCAGATCTGGGCTGGCACTTTAGAATCCAATAGAAATTATTATTTGTGGCAACCTTATGACATGGTTCTTTCAGATTGGAGTGTGCCTTATAATTGCATCTTTAATGCCAATCTAATTTTAGAATCATTGCAGCAGGTTACTTTTAGTAGCTCAACTAGAATCGAATGGAACAAAATTAAAGGAAGCGCTTTGTTCTATCGGGGTTTTAATTATTATGACCTCGCACAAATATTTTGTAATACATATGATGTCAATACTGCGGGTACTGACCAGGGATTACCTATAAGATTAAATACAGATTTGGACGAAGTTTCGGTTAGAGCAACTGTTAAACAAACTTATGATAGAATAATTAGTGATTTAACAGAAGCAATTCCTTTATTGCCTGTTACTCCATCTGCAAAGTACCACCCATCCAGGCCGGCAGCTTATGGAATTTTAGCAAGGACTTATTTAATGATGCAGGATTACGCAAAAGCAGGATTGTATGCAGATTCATGCCTGGCATTGTATAATACATTAATGGACTACAATTCATCTTCAGATATTGATCCTAAAAGCAGTACTATTCCCTTTAAAAGATGGAATGCAGAGGTTATCTTCGATGCAAAAACAATAGCGGCCAGTGCGCTGGCCAGGACACGGGCAAAAGTAGACACAACCTTGTACCGGTCTTATGATACCAACGATCTCAGAAGAGTACTTTTCTTTAAGGCTAATGCAGACGGGAGCTATGCTTTTAAAGGAAATTATACCGGCCTTAATAGTGCATCTCTGTTTAATGGAATAGCTGCCGATGAAATGTACCTGATACGGGCTGAAAGTTATGCAAGAGCAGGCAACACAAATCTGGCTATAGATGATCTAAATAGCTTAATGATTAAAAGATGGCAAACAGGTACATTTATTTCATTTACAGCTACCAGTCCCGATGATGCCTTAAAATTGATACTAAGGGAAAGAAGGAAGGAATTGTTATTCCGTGGGCTACGCTGGCCGGATCTAAGGAGATTGAATAAAGAGCCGGAGTTTCAAACCACATTGATCAGAAATATAAATGGTCAAACTTACCAGCTGCTGCCTAACGATAAAAGATATGTTTTTAAAATTGATAGGAATGCAATTAACCTGAGTGGAATGCCTCAAAACCCATAAAAATAAAATGGGGCAAGTTGATCAAAGCTTGCCCCATTATTTTGAAAAAAACAGGCGAAGAAATCACTATTCGCTTCTCATTTCAATATTGGAAGCTGCTGCTGTTCCTGATTGTGCAGAAGTCCATAATTGACTTTGATTGGGATTAAAATCACTGGTAGAGGGAGGATTTCCCAATCCTTCATCTGTTGGGAGATAGATACCGCAAAGCGAACCTGCATCACTGCTGCAGGCAGTGGTAACTCGTGTGTATTCAGACGCACTTTTCACCTGGGTTTCATTTGTCGGGTCACCGTTAAATTGATAAAAATAACTATTTACCTTAGGAGTTTTATAACTGCTGGTTCCCCATGCTAAAGCGATAGCAAGCATAATAGCGCTAAAGCTTAGAATATACTTTTTCATCGTATTATATTTTAAATGAAGAAATTATTATTAATTATCCTTTTGGTAGGATAAACCTGTGAAAGAATACTTATCAATATCCTCCACTCTTATCATTTAATTTATGCGGAGATGCCGCCTCGGAAAACCGTATGCCGCCAAAGTGTTTTTTCGCCTGTGGCATAGAAAATAAATATGAAAAAGAATCTAATTGGAATAAAAGCCGCCTTTACAGGTGCAGTGGTGCACTTTCCAATTTCATTTGAACTCTTTGCTTTTCGTGGGAAGAAATACCGAAGCAA
>JBIQMJ010000094.1:0-13768 GCA_044463445.1 Segetibacter koreensis | reverse complement strand
GCCTGGATGCGAATAAAGCGATTAATAATACCAGACAAATTTTGGGAAGAATTCCCGGGCTAAATATTGTGGAAACAGAAACCGGCGGCTTTACAGCAAACGGAATTGGTACCCGTGGATTAAATCCTTTGCAAAGTATTGAAATGAACGTGAGGCAGGACGGGTATAATATCAGCGGAGATGTTTATGGTTATAACGAATCCTATTACCTTCCACCAATGGAAGCGGTGAGCCGCATAGAAATGGTTCGGGGCGCTGCTTCTCTTCAGTTTGGATCGCAATTTGGCGGCATGGTAAACTATGTTTTAAATGAAGCCCCAAAAGATAAAAAACTTCAATGGTACACTTCAGAATCTGGGGGCAGTTTTGGTTTGGTCAATACATTTAATTCTGTGGGGGGAACTATTAATAAAATAAGTTACTACGGTTTTGTGCAATTTAGAACCATGAACGGATGGAGGCCCAACAGCCATCAATGGCAATTATCTGGTTTTGGGAGGGTGCAATACAATCTTACTGAAAAATTAAAGGTAGGTGTCGAATATACGATTCTTCGAAACAGGATAAAAATGCCGGGTGGCCTTACCGACAGCATGTTTGATGCTAATCCACGCTCTTCTTTCCGGAGCAGGAACTGGCTAAAAAGTCCGTGGAATATTGTGAATACTTATGCCGATTATAAGTTCTCTCCCCGAACCTCCTTAAACATAAAAAGTTCATTGATGTTCAGTAACCGTTCCCTTGTTTGGCGCAATGAAGATGGCGGTGCAGGTGCTTCGGATAACATTGATCCTGCTACCGGGAAATATGTAAACCGTGAAGTAGAAATTGAAGACATGAACAATACAGCCACAGAAATAAGGGTGCTAAATGATTACAACTTAGGTAAAATGAAAAACACGCTGGCTGCAGGTTTGAGATATGCTTATGCATGGTTTAAAAACCAAGGTGGCGGAGAAGGTACTACAGGGTCTGGTTTTGACCTTTCGATAACCGGCGAATTCGGAAGGAATATTAATTTTACTACCACCAACATTGCCCCTTTTGCAGAAAATATTTTCAGGGTGAATAACCGGTTAAGTGTTACTCCCGGCTTCCGGATGGAATACCTTAGGAGTACCAGCAAGGGATACGCAATGAAGGATGGCGTAAAACTTCAGTCTAATGAAAACCTCCAAAGAATTATCCCCCTGTTTGGTGTTGGCACGGAATATAAAGTCTCTGAAAATACGAATGCTTATGCCAATATCAGCCAGGCCTATCGTCCTATCACTTATTCGGATTTAACCCCTATGGGTGTTACATCCAAAAATAGATCCTAATCTAAAAGATGCTGCCGGGTTCAATGCGGATCTTGGGTATCGTGGCACGGTTAAAAATTATTTGAATTTTGACGTGGGCCCTGTTTTATATGGCATACAATAACAGAATTGGAACCATTTTAATCGATCCAGCTTCCGGCGGACCTTACACGTTACGCACCAATGTTGCCAACAGTGTTCATAAGGGATTGGAGAGTTACGTGGAATTCAATTTATTGAAATACCTTGACCAACATTCCAAAAGAGGATTAAGCATTTTTAATTCCCTTGCATTGATTGATGCGAAATATACGAGTGGAGAATATAAAGGCAAAAGGGTGGAAACTGCAGCCAAATATATAAACCGGGTTGGCATCACTTACAATGACCGGAAATTATCGGGCACCCTGCAAATGAGTAATGTAGGCGATGCTTATGGCGATGCCACCAACGCACGTTTCAGCCCTGATCCGGTTGCAGGTTATATACCGGCTTATTCCGTTTTTGATGTAAGTGTAACATACAGGATTAAACGTTATTCATTAAAAACGGGCATGAACAACATTGCCGATAAGAAATATTTTACGTTGCGTACAGATGAATATCCAGGGCCCGGGATTATCCCTTCTATTGGGAGAAGTTTTTATTTGGGGATTGCTGCGAAGTTTTAGGAGACGTGTTCTGCAGTTAGGGTACTGTAAAATGTCTATCAATTCAATTCAGCTTAAATAAACAGGTCAGTAAATCACGTAAAAAATAACCTTCATCTAGGTGCAACCTTTCTGGGTATTATTCTTATTCCGATTCTAAGCGATGTTGCAGAACTTGTAGTTGCCGTTCAGTAGGGCTATAAAAATAAAATGGATTTATCATTGTCCATTTCTTTTGAATCTGCAATTCAAATTGCCTTGTTCGTTGCGCCACTGCTTAAAGATAATTGAGTAGAAGGGGCACAATTAATGGTATTCTATATTATAGCAGCGTTAGGTTCCTATTTGTTCTGAAAATATTCAATTATCTGTATTAATCTGTTTAACAAAAAAAATATCAATAGTTTTTAGATTTATATACTTTTGCAATCATTATGTTTAAATGGCTTTCTAAAACATTATTTGTCGCCGTCAGTATTTCCTTTTTCATTTCAGCAACAGAAATGAATTTTGGAAAAGTACACAATACCTTTTTTGATCAATATGATACCTATATAAAAGCCGATCAGGTTTCACTTGACCAGGAAACATATTTACAACCAGAGTACAATGCTCATGTTTTGATTAGTTATTTAAATAATCGTTATCAAATATTACAAAGCCTGTCTCAAACTGGTAAGTTTTCTCATCTTGATTATTACAACCAATTCCCTCCTAAACTGTTTCTTCGCCATTCGGTATTTCGAATATGATTTTTCTGTAAAGATTTGCCTTATCAGTAACGATCTTTTTGATAAGCTGCAGAGCTAATAAGACTTGGTTATAGGCAGAGGAAGTGGCTTATACTGCTCTCCATTAAAATCAAATTATTCTTCCTGTCGTCACCGAGATTGTAATCGAAAACATTTGCAAACATGTTCTCAATACAATGAGATTACAGAATCCAATAAATTGAACCATGAAATCATTCCGGGAAATCATTTCTGTGCTAAAGCTAAAAGTGAAGCGCCTGAAAGAGGAAAGCTATGCGCTTCATTTTGCCTATAAAGACCCTCGTACACCCTGGCAGGCAAAAGCGGTTATCATTCTTACGCTATGCTATTTATTAAGCCCGATAGACCTGATACCTGATTTTATTCCTGTATTAGGTTATCTGGATGATTTGGTGATCGTGCCTTTATTAATTACGCTTTCCATAAAACTAATTCCTGAGAAAGTAATGGAAGAAAGCAGAATCAAAGCTGTTGAAATGCCCTTTTCATTAAAGAAAAAGTGGTGGATGGCAATTGTTTTTATTGTCATCTGGATAATTATTATATGGATTTTATTAAATGCTTTCTGGTTCAATAAAAAATCTCCCATAACTCCATAGAAAAGGGAAATGGACAAATTCTTTTCTTCTCAAATTATTATAAAATGATTGATAAATTAATTGGCTTTTCAATTAGAAATAAAGCTATCATTGGCTTTTTTGTATTGGCTTTGATAGGCATAGGCATTTATTCATTAAAGTCATTACCAATGGATGCTTTGCCTGACATTACCAATAACCAGGTGCAAATACATGCGATTGCACCGGCACTGGCAGCACAGGATGTGGAACAAATTATTACGTCCCCTTTGGAAATTGCTATGGCAAATATTCCGGGTCTTGTTGAAATAAGATCTATTTCCCGTTTTGGCCTTTCTGTAATAACTATTGTTTTTAAGGAGAATGTTGATCCCTACCTGGCACGCCAGCAGGTATTTCAAAGAATACAGGAAGCGCGAGACGAAATCCCTTCCGATATTGCCAAAGTCAGTATGGCTCCACTTTCCACCGGATTAGGAGAGATTTATCAATACACGTTACGGGTTGATTCGGGATATGAAGACAAATACTCTTTAACCGATTTAAGAACGATGCAAGACTGGATAATTGCCCGTAGTCTTGAAGGAACTCCAGGAGTAGCCGAAATTAACAGTTTTGGCGGTTATATCAAACAATACGAAGTAGCTATAAATCCCCAAAAGCTTCGCAGTATGAATATAACTATAAATGATATTTTTACCGCACTTCAACAAAACAATCAAAATACAGGGGGCGCCTATATTGAGAAAAAACAAAACGCATATTTTATCAGGGGCGTTGGATTAGTTAAATCGTTAGAAGATGTAAAGAACATAACTATTAAAAACAATAACGGAATTCCGGTCTTAATAAGTGATATCGCCAACGTCCGTTTTGGACATGCAGTAAGATATGGCGCGCTGACGGCGAGCGGTCGTGGTGAAGTGGTAGGGGGAATTGTAATGATGCTGAGAGGAGAAAATTCTATGGAGGTGATAAAAAATGTTAAGGACAAAATTGCTGCCATCCAGAAATCGCTTCCCGAGGGAGTAAAAATAGAACCTTTTCTTGATAGGAGTACTCTTATCAGCAGAGCAGTAAACACTATCAGTCATAATCTGGTTGAAGGGGGATTGATCGTGATATTTATACTGATACTTTTTTTAGGAAACTGGAGGGCTGGAATCGTAGTAGCTTCAGTAATACCATTGGCTATGCTGTTTGCCATTAGCATGATGAAATTGTTCGACGTATCAGGCAACCTGATGAGTTTGGGTGCTATCGATTTTGGGTTAGTTGTGGATGGTGCGGTCATTATTGTTGAAAGTGCAGTATTCCATATTCATCGTAATTGGGAACAAGCCCGCTTAAAAAAAATAAATCAAAAGCAGATGGATAACCTGGTTCTGGTCAGTGCCAAACAAATGATGAGTTCGGCATCATTTGGCCAGATTATTATTCTAATCGTATACATTCCTATCCTCACATTAACCGGCGTGGAAGGCAAGATGTTTAGGCCCATGGCTGAAACTGTCGGCTTTGCTATAATAGGAGCTTTAATTCTTTGTTTGACTTATGTGCCTATGATGTCTGCGTTGCTTCTACAGAAAAAGCCATCGTCTAAGAGCACGGTGGCGGATAAAATAATAAATTTTCTACATTACTTATACAGACCTGTCATTCATTTTGCCTTAAGAAGAAAGGCGCTAATTCTCCTAACCTCCGTTATCCTTTTGGCGATTACTTTTTATGTATTTGGAAGAATGGGAGGAGAATTTATCCCGACTTTGCAGGAAGGCAACTTTTCAGTCGAAATGCGCCTTATGCCAGGAAGTTCTTTATCACAAACTGTCAAAACCACAATCAGGGCTGAAAATATTTTGAAGAAGAATTTTCCGGAAGTTAAAGAAGTAGTGAGCAGGATCGGGGTAACTAGTATCCCTACCGATCCTGATCCAATAGAGACCGCCATGTTGACCATCGTACTAAAGAATAAAAGTGAATGGGAGAAAGTAAATAATTATACGGATCTAGCTGCTGAAATGAAAGAAGCCTTAAGTGTAATCCCTGGAGTTAACTACGAGTTCTCTCAGCCTATTCAATTGCGGGAAAATGAACTTATGACCGGTGTAAAGCAGGATGTTGCAGTGAAAATTTACGGAGACGACCTGGATGCGCTAAACCAATTAGGTGCACAGGCGGTAAATATAATTTCAAAAGTTACAGGAGCAAAAGACGTATTACTTGAAAAGACGCAAGGATTGCCGGAAATAGCAGTAGACTACAATCGTAAAAAACTGGCACAACTCGGCTTAAGTATCCAGGATGTGAATGATGTACTGGAAAGTGCCTTTGCAGGCGCAAAAGCGGGACAGGTTTACGAAGGCGACCGTCGCTTTGACCTTGTGGTTCGGTCAGACTCTGCCTATAGAGGAAACCTTGACGATGTAAGGGATTTATTAATCTCGCTACCAAATGGCAATCAGATTCCGTTAAACGAAGTTGCTACTGTAAAATATCAGGAAGGTCCTTCCCAAATCTCAAGGGATAATACCAAACGCAGGATTGCCATCGGTTTAAATGTGCGAAATCGAGATGTACAAAGTGTAGTTAATGATATTCAAACTCATCTGAATGCTCATTTGAAATTGCCCACCGGATATTCCATTACTTACGGAGGACAATTTCAGAATCTTGTAGAAGCAAAAAGCCATCTGATGATCGTAGTGCCGGTAACGCTGACGTTAATTTTAATTTTACTGTTTTTTACTTTTGGTTCATTGATAGAAGCCCTATTAATTTTTACCGCTATTCCTTTTGCAGCAGTAGGAGGTGTATTTGCCATATTACTCAGGGGAATGCCCTTTAGCATATCGGCCGGTGTTGGCTTTATTGCCTTGTTTGGAGTTGCAGTTTTAAATGGAATTGTATTAATCAGCTACTTTAATGAATTAAAAAAGGAAGGCGTAACAAATGTAAACAAAAGAATTCTCAAGGGCGCGTATATGCGTTTAAGGCCGGTAGCTATCACTGCTACTGTGGCTTCCGTTGGTTTTTTACCAATGGCACTTTCTTCTTCTGCAGGTGCAGAAGTGCAGCGTCCCCTTGCCACTGTTGTCATTGGAGGATTGATTACCTCCACTATCCTAACTTTAGTGGTTTTACCGGTTCTTTATTCACTGTTTGCAGCGGGCTTTAAAAAGAAAAAAATAAAAAGTATGGGAAGTATAATAACCATTTTCCTGTTTCTGGCAGGCCTTTTCATGGCCCCACTATTAGGTAACTGTCAAAAAATTGAAAATATTATTGGATCAGATCCATTAAAACTGTCACCAACAGAAGCGATTGATATAGCATTGAAAAACAATCCGGGAATTAAAAGTGCTAATTATTCCGTTGAACAGCAAAAGGCATTGCAAAAAACGGCGTTTGATTTACCTAAAACGGATTTTACTTATGGTACTGATAATACTACATTGTTAGGGAATAACACGATAGGTGTGCAGCAATCGTTTAGTTTTCCTACCGTATATATAAAACAAAGCAAAGTGCTTAAACAACAACTCTCGCTTAGCAAAAAAGCGTTCGCTATTTCGAAGAATGATTTAATACAAAAAGTAGGCTCTGCTTATTATCAGATGACGTATGGAGTCGCGCGATTACAACTATTAACCTACCAGGATAGTGTATATGCCAACTTTGCGAAAGCAGCTAACGTGAGATACACAAGTGGAGAAAGTAAATACCTGGAAAAGGTAGCCGCTGATGCTCAATATCAGCAAGTGTTATTGCAGAAAAAACAAGCACAAAAAGATTTACAGATTGATGAGCTAGAACTGCAAAAATGGTTAAATACTAACCGACGTCTTCAGGTGACAATTCCACTCGAAAAAGTGAACATGTCAATTAATGAAGATTCTTCAGCTTTACCACAAAATCCAGTTTTGGATTATTATCTGCAAAATATAAATGTTTCAAAGGCACTTTTATCATTGGAAAGAACAAGGCTGCTTCCGGATTTTACAGCAGGCTACAGCAAGCAAACAGAAAACGGCAATACAGGTTTTTACGGTTACCAGATTGGTATTAGCATCCCTCTTTGGTTTCGTCCGCAAAAGGCAAGAATACAGTCAGCAGATATTGCAACAAAAATAGCAGATGCTGATTACGAAAATACCCGGAACGACCTTATTACAACCTATAATCAGCAGCTAAAAGAGTATCAAAAATGGCAAGAGCAGCTGGCTTACTACGACAGTAGTGGATTACAGCAGTCAGAAGCGATAATTAAAAATGCGCAGACAAACTATACTTCCGGCAATATAAGCTACATAGAATACATACAGGATTTAACCGAGGCTTTTGATATAAGGCTCCAATATCTCAATGCTTTAAATCAAAATAATCAAACAGTAATTTATATTAATTATCTCCTGGGAAAATAAAAAAATAATACCATGAAAACAAGATTTCCATTGTTCTTATTATTAGTCTCTTTGGTTCTATTTTCCTGCCGTAGTGAAAACGCAACCGAGAAAAAGGAAAAGTTAAAGGACCAAATTAGCGCAAAGGATTCAGTTCTTCCTGCGAATAAAGTTTCGATTTCTGAAAAACAGTTTGAAGCAGTAGGTATCGAACTGGGGCAAATACAGAAAAAACCTCTTCCAAGCCTTGTCAATGCGAATGGATTTATTGTCCTGCCTCCACAAAAAGAAGCTAACGTTTCAACATTGATTGGAGGGATGGTGAAATCGATAAATGTAATTCCGGGTAATTTCGTGAAGAAAGGGCAAACACTTGCCTTTCTTGCGTCTACCGATTATATTCAAATGCAGGAAGATTATGAGAAAGCAAAAAGTAATTTAACTTTCCTGGATAAGGAATATGTTCGCCAAATGGAAATGTTAAGTGCAAATGGTACTTCGGAAAAAATGGTACAACAAGCATTAAATAATTATAATGTCACCAAAGCTACAGTCCAATCGCTTCAGAAGAAGCTTGAACTTTTAGGCAACCCGATTCAAAATCTTAATAAAGGTAACATGGAAGAAACCGTATCAATTGTTGCACCTATAAGTGGATATGTTCAAAAAGTAAATATCAATGTAGGGGAATTTGCAGATCCGGGGTTGTTAATGTTTAATATTGTAAACGCCAGCCAACTTTTTATTGATCTCCAGGTGTACGAAGAGGAAGTAGATAAAATAAAAGAAGGACAAGAAGTATTACTTAGCTTGCCTAACGGAAACAAGCCGATAGGAAAAGCAACAATTTATGCAATCGATAAAACTTTGGACAGTGCTACAAAATCTATCACGGTGCACGCCAAGGTTCTTAAAAACTCAAACGGAGCCTTAGTTCCGGGGGATTATGTAAATGCATTTATTAAGGCCGGTAATGAAATGGTCAATGCTGTCCCTGATGAGGCCATCTATAAAGATGGCGAAACAGAAAATGTATTTGTTTTATCAGAAGTTAAAAATGAAGGCGACAATAAAGAATATGTGTTTGCATCAAAAGAAGTAAAGACCGGTATTTCCAATGCCGGCTTTACACAAGTCACGTTTATGGAAAATATACCTCCAGATACTAAAATCGCAACAAAGGGAAGTTACTATATTATATCAGAAAAAAATAAGGGTGAAGGAGGAGATGCCGATTAAGAGCAGTTTCGCTAACTACAAGGCAAGATTCTTTCAGTTCAAAACTGCCAAATATCCAAATTATAACTATTTCTTCGTCTGGGTCAACATCCATAAGCGTGATTTTGAGCTTTCGTACTGGAATTAATCCAATTTGCGCTATAACAAGTTTTACCAGCTTAAGATCTGGGTTGTAAATTTCAATTATTGAAATTACAGTCTAGCAAAACATTTTCATGCCTGCTTCCTATGTTCCTGGATATTTAAAGATAAAGGGGTGGAATTTGAGAAATTTATTCGCTAAATAGGCTGCAAAATTGCGAGGCAGAGCGGCAATAAGCACAATTTTAAATCCTTGTGGATGATTGAATTTACAATCCTGAGGAGACTTAAATAGAAAAAATCAAAAAATCAAAAAATGAAAAATTTTAGGAACATTTTTAAAGTATTCATTTGCTTTTTACTCATGTCGAATATTTTCCTTTCTTGTCAAGAAAAGGAACATAAAGAGAATGACAGGGAGGAAGAAACACATAAAAAGAAAGAGAAGGATGAGGAGAAGGAAAAATCAAAATCTGACAACAGCGAAATAAGTGTTATTGATAGCAACAAAAGCATTGATTGCGATACTACTCTTTGGCGTTATGTGTACAACCCGGAACGCCTCCAAATAGTTGATAAATGTAAAACCGTTACAGGAATAATTGAAGAAAGCAACGCTGATGAAGATGGAGACCAGCACATGCTTTTAAAATTGGATAAGGGACAGGAAGATTTGTTAGCAAAAAAAAATAAAAAGAAAAAACAAGGCGACCTTGTTATTGAAGCAGTTTGTGCCAATAAAACAACGTTAAAAAAAGTAGGAGATATTTGCAATAGTTATATCAACAAAATACAAATTCTAAAATTAGGTGACCATGTAAAAGTAACAGGCAGTTTGGTTATTGACACGCACAACGGCTGGACCGAAATTCACCCTATTACGAAAATTGAATTGCTCGAATAAATAATTACTGCGAATGAAAACATCTTTGAGGTGCGCTTTAAGCCTACGATAAAAGTTATTTTCCGGCACGCGCTGTGAGATCTATCAGCAAAAAGAGTGAATTAGAAAAACCGGACAGCTAAACGAACAGATCCGGCAATGTCCTTTCACTTCGCTTTAATCTTTTTTGATTTTTTACATTTTATCTTGTTGTATCTATCTTGTTGTCAGCTAACTATCAATTAACAATATAATAGAGAATCTTATTTTTAAAACCGTGTAGGTTCTTTTTCATTTGTTAAATTTTTCACTGAGTAATCTTTGTCAGGATTGATATAGCAGAATAGAAGTTTATTAAACTTGGTTTCATTTTACACCATTTAATTGATTCGACTGAAATACGCGTTTTCATTTGTTAATAAGACCTTACCAACACCTGTTTAATATTTAGCCATGTCTTGTTTTTAATAAGTAAGCTCACTAATTTCGTTATTGGAATTTCAATTGTGAACAAGAAAATGTAGAAGTATGAACGAAACGCCCATGCTGTTTCCAATTGCTCCGTCTGAGTTTTGGAAACAAATCAAAATGATCATTGAAGATGCAATTGCTGAAAAATTAAGCCAGCAAAAAATCTCTCCACCAAATTCTCATTTACCTGAGAAAGCTTTACTAAAAGCATCAGATGTATGCGCCATCTTCCAGGTCTCCAAGCCAACGCTTTACGAATGGTTGAAACAAAAGAAACTGAAAAGTTTTAAGATCAAGTCACGCAGGTATTTTAATCGCGCAGACATCGATGCATTGATTAATGACAGTCAGTAGTTACTGATAAAAACATTAACCTTTTAAAAAGTGTGTGATGAACTGTGAGCAAGCCAATCAAATTGACCTGGTGGATTACCTTAATTCCCTGGGATATCAGCCTCAGAAAATAAGAGGATCAGATTACTGGTACTTATCTCCTTTCAGGAGTGAAAAAGAACCGTCATTCAAGATCAATAGAAATAAAAATGTATGGTACGATCATAGCCCTGGGAAAGGGGGAAAACTGGTCGATTTTATAATGGAGTTTTATCGCTGTGATGTAAGTGAAGCGTTACAAAAAATTTCTTTTTTTCAGCCGCAATATGACTTTAAAAATAAGCTGCTCAGATCGCAGTTCCACTTGCCTAAAAATTCTGTAGCCGATAATAGTGATGCAAGAGAAACTGCTATCAAGATAATAGCCGCAAAGCAGCCCACCCAGGATCTTATGCTTTGCCGCTATTTATGGCAAAGAAGAATCGATAAAAGTATTGCTGATCGTTACTGTCACGAAGTACATTTTACCAATGCAGATAAAGAAAAAATATATAAGGCGATCGGATTTAAAAATAATGCGGGAGGATATGAATTACGCAATGAATATTTTAAAGGAAGCAGTTCTCCCAAGTATGTTACTTACGTCGATAATGGCTCAAAAAACATTTCTGTATTTGAGGGCTTTTTTGATTTCATGAGTTATGAATCTATGAATAAAAATCAGCGGGATAATCTACCAGGCCTGGCTAGTCGGCATATGAATTTTTTAATCCTGAACTCTCTATCCTTCTTTGAAAGAAGCCTCTTGTTATTGGAAAAACATCAAAATATTCACCTCTTTTTAGATCATGATAACGCCGGAAGGAAATGCACCAGCCTAGCCTTAAAAAGGTCATTGAAGTTCAAAGATGAAAGCAAATTATACAAGGGATACAAAGACCTCAACGATTGGATGATGAATTTTGGAAAATTGGAAAAGAAATTAGGTATCGCTCAAAAAAGGGGGAAACACCTCTAATCATTTTTATTAGCAAGCGGTGTTTTTGTGTTACAAAAACCCGGCTTGCTTTTTCTCCCGTTGGTCGCAAAAGAATATTACAGAGGATATGACGAGTGAAGTAATCAAAATGAAGCAAAAGAATGGAAGGCCAAAAAAAGTTGTAAAGAAGGAAATTGTAAGGAGCATTCGGTTTTCAAAAACCGAATATTTTATTGTCAAACAACACGCTTCCAAATCCGGATTAAAGATCACTGTTTACATCCGGCAGATCGCTTTGCAGGGAAAAATAATTTCAAGATTATCGGAAGAGGAAAGGCAATTTGTCAGGCAATTAATAGGGATGGCAAACAACTTAAACCAGCTCGCAAAAATGGGACATCAGGAAGGATTTATTGCTGCAGTATTGATGTTTGAAAACTATAAAAATTTAATGGGTGAACTTCTTGAGAAATTAAAAAGAAATGATTAGTAAAGTGGTCATAGGAAAAACATTTTACGGCGCCTGCAGGTATGTATGCATGGACAAAAAAAGAGCGGTGCTTTTGGCCTCAGAAGGAGTACGAGATTATAATTACAAATTGATGGCTAAAGATTTTGAATGGCAACAGTCCCTGAGGCCTTCTCTTACTAAAGCTGTTTTTCATGGCATCATCAGCTTTTATCCCGGAGAAAAAGTTGAAGATAAAATGATGGCAGAAATAGCCAAAGAATACCTGGCTGAAATGAAGATTACCAATACTCAATTTGCGATCGTGAAACACATTGATAAAAATCATTCACACATGCACATCCTCGCAAACTTGGTGAACAATAATGGCGAGGCAATAAAGGATAACTGGATCGGACTGAGAGGAAAAAAGATTGCGCAGAAACTCACCAAGAAATATGGACTGGAAGAAGCAATCTCAAAAAGCTTAGCCTTAACAAATCTTGAGGCATTAAATGAAAGAGAAGCCAACCGATATATTATTTACCAGGCCATTTTGGAGAAGCTTCCATTGAGTAGAAGTATTGATGAATTAAAAGAAAAATTAGCGAAAGAGAATATTGAAACCTTATTTAAATACAAGGGCCAGACAAACGAGCTACAAGGTATCAGTTTTAAAATAGGGGACTATAAATATAAAGGCAGTGAAATAGACCGAAAATTTTCCATCAATAATCTTCAGAAAATATTGCTACATCAGCAGTCAGCGAGATTCGTAAAATCACCGGCAGATCATTTATTGTATTCAAAAAGAATTTCTCAACACAAGCAACCGGAAATTAATAAGCAGGCAAGTAAAGAAATGCATATTCTCAATGAAATGATAAAGCCGGATGAAATAGATCAATCGATGCCATCCGAATGGAGGTTACAAAAAAAGAGAAAGAAAAAATCAAAAAGAATGCATTTGTAAATTGAATAATAATGAGTGAGATATTATTACAGGCAATAGTGGAAAAACTGGAATCCCTGGAAATTGCTTTATTAAAACAAGGGAGTGCAGGTAAAGATGAAGAAATGTCAAATGAACTAATCAGGGAAATTAAACTGCTTCAATTGAATTCCTAAAGTTTGCTTCCGCATTTAGCACAAACAATGAGAAGATTAATGGCTTATCTGAAGACATACGTGCAATAGGAGTTAATTCAGGTAATCCTATGCAAAATCAAGTTAAGCATGTTCATCATTTTCACAAGGAGGTATCTATACTTCATATCATTTACTCACTTATTAAAAATTGTTTACTACACAGATAGCTTATACAACCAGGATAAAGACAATTTTAAAGAACAGGTTGTCGGGTCGGAACGCCAAATCTCTAAGCAGGAGAATATGCATCGGCTTGCTGGTGAAAAGAAAAAAGACTGACTAAAATTCGAACTAAATTATCTGCTTCTAAAAAACTAATGATTCTCCAAAATAAATTGAGGATTTTTTTGGCAAAATTTTGTCAGTAGGTTTGTCAGTAAAAAAAACAAAAAGACCTTATAATCAATAAGTTATAAGGTCATTTTGTACCCGGGATGGGAGTTGAACCCACACTCGCATTGCTGCGAACAGGATTTTAAG
>JBIQMJ010000093.1:0-13789 GCA_044463445.1 Segetibacter koreensis | reverse complement strand
GCGATCTTCTGAATTCTAAAAATAAAAGAAATGCAGCATTTATCATTCATCACGATGAAGGAAACATCGGCGTAGTTACCGATGAATATTATTATGTAAAAAATTTGCGGATCACCAAAGAGAGATTGTTGCCAGTCAATTCAAATACACTTTCGCTTACCAAAGAGCAGGCAGATTCTGTAAAAAGAAACTTATCAGAACTTACCTCGGGCATTTATGAAACTGCAAAATGGATGCTGGTGAATAATCATTAATGAATGTGCTGATTAGCTGATTCGTTAATTAGCCAATGAAAGTACTCAGCAAATTAGCACATTGGCATATCAGCCAATTAACTCACCTCAAACCAAATCTTTTTTTCATCATTCCAGTCGCCATTGTAATTGATCGTCAGCTCCTCTCCCGCCCTGACGGGCCTTACTGTTTTTATTTGTATCGTTTCTTCTTCAAAGTCCATAAAATATTCGCAATTACTACTGTAGCTATGGTTGTAAAGTGGCACCAGCCCTAAAGCCATACAGCATTGGTCTTTATTTTTGCCCCATGCAAAAATATAATCATGAAGCAATGTTTTGTCAATGTTTACGCGGTCTTCCGCGCTCATTACAATTACCGGCGAATCTTCCACCACCATGCCGGCATTTATTTTTTCTCTTGAAAAAACACCCCTTCCTTTGTTGGCAGTTTTTTGGATAACTAAATAATTTTTTATCATTCTTTTTTTCATTTAAGAATTTATAGTAAACCCATTTATTTTGTATTTTCTTATTTTATATTGAACAACTGCTATTCATAGTGAACATTATTTAACCTTTTCCTAAAGATAAAAATAAATTAATTTTGCGCCCTCATGGCTTAAACGATTCGCATGACAGAAGAAGAAATGCTGGTTCAGGAGCAGTTCGAAGATGTTTTAAAAAACGGAGATAAGCAGGCGATCAGTGAATTTTTAAATGAACAAAACATCAGCGATGTTGCTGAACTCATAGATGAAAATGAAGACAGGGAAATAGATATTTTCATGAGCCTTTCCATGCACCGGGCCAATGGAGTGTTTAAGATACTGGATCATCCTACTCAGAAAAGGATTATAAAAAACCTCCCTCCCTCCAAAAGCGCAGAATTGCTCAATAAAATGGAGCCTGACGACCGTACCTCATTTTTTGAGGATCTTCCGAACGAGGTGGTACGCGAACTGATAAAAACACTTGTTCCTGAAGAAAGAAAAATCACACTCTCACTTTTAGGTTACCCTGAAAACAGCGTAGGCCGGTTGATGACGCCTGATTATGTCTACGTTTATGAAGACAATACGGTTGCGGAAGTTTTGAATATTATACGAGGTGTCGGGAAAAATACGGAGACTATTGATGTAGTGTATGTGATCAACAAACATGGTGAATTGCTCGATGACCTTCGTATCCGCGAATTTATTTTGGCTTCTCCTGAAACCAAAGTGAGTGAAATGATGGATGGGCGCTTTATTGAATTGAATGTGAATGATGACCAGGAAACGGCTAACGAAGTTTTTAAAATGAATAATCGTGTAGCCCTTCCCGTTGTAGACGATTATAATGTATTGCTCGGGATTGTAACGATTGATGACGTGTTGTGGGTAACCAATGAAGAATTCAGTGAAGATATCCAGAAAATCGGTGGTGCCGAAGCATTGGATATGCCCTACCTGGAGACACCTTTCTTTGGATTGGTAAAGAAAAGAGTGGGCTGGCTTACCATACTTTTTTTTGGTGAAATGCTTACTGCCACTGCGATGGCTTTTTACAATGACGAGATGGCGAAGGTGATCATTCTTACCAATTTTATTCCTTTAATCATAAGCACCGGCGGCAACAGCGGCACCCAGGCCTCCACTTTAATTATCCAGGCAATGGCGCTCGGTGAAGTGACTGTCGGTGATTGGTGGAGGGTGATGCGGCGCGAAATTTTATCAGGGCTGATGCTGGGAATTATTTTAGGCTGCATCGGTTTTATCAGGATAACCGTTTGGAGTTTTTTGATGCATCATGGCGTGATGCCTGATATTTATGGCATTCACTGGATTTTACTCGGTTTCACTGTGTTTTTTTCACTGATCGGTGTAGTGCTTTGGGGATCTCTCATCGGAAGTATGCTTCCCCTTCTTTTGAAAAAATTAGGCGCCGACCCCGCATCGTCTTCCGCACCTTTTGTGGCCACATTGGTGGACGTTACAGGCCTCATCATCTTCTTTAATGTAGCCCTGCTGGTTCTGAAAGGAACGCTTTTATAATCCCTTCCCACTGTATCTTCACTGATTTGAATTTTTATTTTTCTTACTGGCCACTTTTACCACCGGAAAATAACCGCTTACCTAAAAGTTATATTCCTAAACTATTTTTTCAGTTTACTTTTGTTGCTTCAAAATTGAAAAATTTTATTACCTGAGAATTGTTATTCTTAGCGAAATAATAAACTAATGGATCCGAAAGAAAAAAAACAAAAAGAAAAGAAACCCAGCATTTTCAAAGTACTGAAACCCTATTCCGGTATGGTTTTTCTGCTCTTGCTGTTTGCGCTTTTGAGTAATGGCCTAAACCTGCTGATACCCAAAATCATACAATATGGAATTGATGATTACTCAAAAGGAATCAGGGATCTATCAAAAATTATTAAATGGTTTACGGCTGCTGCGATTTTAATTTTCATTTTTACTTATGTCCAGAGCATTATTCAAACATTTGCCTCAGAGAAAGTAGCGCGTGATATACGAAAAAAACTGGCCTCTAAAATCTCACAACAGGATTATGCCTACATCCAGGAAAGCACGCCAGGCAAGCTTCTTACCAATCTCACTTCGGACGTGGACGCTGTAAAGATGTTTGTATCACAGGCGATTGTTTCAATTGTGTCTTCTTTAGTTCTCATTATTGGAGCCAGTATTTTATTAGTGAACATCAATTGGAGACTGGGTTTGGCAGTGCTATTGATTATCCCTGTTATCGCCACCACTTTCATTTTGATTTTTAAAAAAGTAAAAACTCTTTTCAGAAAAACACAGGAAGTGATTGACTGGCTTAACAAAGTGATCAATGAAAGTATTCTTGGAGCCGCACTGATCCGCGTTTTGAATGCACAATTCACAGAGTACAATAAATTTATGGATGCCAATACGGAAGCAAAAAATTTGGGCTTATCCATACTCCGCTTGTTTGCCACGCTCATTCCCATTATCGTTTTAACTTCTAACCTGGCGCGGCTTACCGTGTTGGCATTGGGCGGCCATTTTGTGATTGCCGGAAATATGACACTGGGTGAATTTGCAGCTTTCAACAGTTATATTGCGATTTTAATTTTTCCCATCATCATGATAGGTTTTATGAGCAATGTGATTGCACGCGCTTCTGCTTCCTATCAAAGGATTGCACGTATATTGGATACTCCCGATTTTATTGATAAAGGAACAGTAAACAAACGATTAGAGGGAAATATTAATTTGGAAGAGGTAAGTGTTTTTTATGGAGAAAATCCTGTCTTAAAAAATATTTCTTTCGCAATTGAAGCAGGAACAAGAACGGCTATAATCGGACCAACGGCAGCCGGCAAAACACAGATTTTGTATCTGTTAACTACACTGATAAAACCCAACAAGGGGAAAATTTATTACGATAATATTGATATAAATGATTTCCACAGGGATTCACTCTTAAGCCAGATAGGATTTGTTTTCCAGGACAGTATTATTTTTAATTTAAGTCTTCGTGAAAATATCGCTTTTAATTCGGATGTAACCGAAAACGATCTTCAAAAAGCGATTGCCACTGCGGAGTTGGAAGATTTTATTCAATCACTTCCGCAGGGATTGGATACCATTGTTTCAGAACGTGGATCCAGTTTGTCAGGAGGGCAGAAACAACGCATCATGCTTGCCCGGGCACTCTCAATAAATCCAAAAGTTCTATTACTGGATGATTTTACTGCAAGAGTCGATACTTTGACAGAAGAAAAGATTGCTGAAAATGTGAAACAAAATTATAAAGGAATAACCCTTCTATCGGTTACACAAAAAATTGATCCGGTAAAAGAGTATGACCAAATCATTGTGATAATGGAAGGCGAATTAATAGCCAAAGGAACCCATGAATATTTAATGCAAAATTCTCCTGAATACGTGCAAATTTACCAGTCACAAAAAAGCACTATGAATTTGGAAGTGGCCTGATCACAATTCTTTCTTCATTTATTCTGTAAAATAATTTCACTTCATTTTCACCCTTGGATCAATGATCCCATAAAGCACATCCGCTAAAATATTAATAAGAACAAATATTGTTGCCGCAAAAAGTACAGAGCCCATTACCACCGGGTAATCTAATTTTTCCAAAGCATCGACTGTCACTTTTCCGATTCCTTTCCAACCAAAGATATATTCCACAAAAAAGGCGCCTGCCAGTAATTCGGCAAACCATCCTGTAATGGCTGTCAATACCGGATTTATTGCATTCCGCAATGCATGATGCAACACAACTTTCCTTTTGCTCAATCCTTTTGCATAAGCCGTTCTGATATAATCCTGGTTAAGTGTATCCAACATCGAACTTCGCGTTAATTGGGTGATGATGGAAAGTGGGCGAATGCCCAAAGTGAGCGCAGGAAGAATTAAATTTTGCAAAGTCAGGTATCGTTTTCCTGTTACCTGGTCAATATTAAACCAACTTCCGGTTAATGATAATCCTGTATAATCATGCAGCACCAAACCAAACACATAAGCGATCACAATCGCCATAAAAAATGAAGGTGCTGAAATGCCAATCACACTTGCAAAAACTGAAGTGGTATCCATCCAGGTATTTTGTTTTACAGCAGCAAGAATCCCTAAAAATATTCCAACAATAATTGCAAAAAACATTGCTGCGCAAGCGAGCATAATAGTTCCTGGCAGGGCTTCCATTAAAACTTCTGTAACCGGTTTCTTAGTTTGATAACTTCTTCTGAGATAAGGAACTTTAATTGCAAAATTTTCATTTTTGCCAATTGGAATAAAAAAGCCCTTCAAATCTTTTTTCTTTATGTCCGTGTTTGAATGAATGGCAATAGGAGAAATATCATTTACATAAAAAACGAATTGCTTCCATTTGGGCTGATCGAGATACAATTCTTTACGAATATTATCCATTGTCTGTTTATCGCCTGTTTGTCCCAAAACCATGCGTGCAGGATCACCAAAAGCCTGGAAAATAAAGAAGATCACAACGACCACGCCTGCTAAAACAAGAACGCCATAAGCCAGTTTTTTTATGAGAATTTGAAACATTTAGAATTCCAGTTTTGCCGGATTTTGATAACTATTATATATTGTCAAAACTTCAATGTTATCGTCTAATTCTTTATAAACTATTAGATAATCACGAACTATTTTAACCCGAATATTTTCTCTCTCAGTTATTTTGCCAATTTTAGGATAATCAGAAATAATCTTTGTTGCTTCCTTGAATAATTCGTTCAGATGAATACTATACTGATTTGATTTATTTCTCTTATTCCAGTAACTAAAAATTTTTTTTCGATCTTGCTGAGCTCTTAACGACCAAACTACTTTTTTAGCCATTTGTCAATATCTTTTGTAGCTTCTTCATCAGTAAGGAATTCTCCATTTCTGATTTGATTTTCTGCTTCTTCAATTGCTGCCTTTTGTTCATCATTAAATTTATACACTTCAAGATCTGAAGTCTCTATTTCAATCAAACGGTTTACTTCATTTAGCAAATCTTCGTTGTCAATTTTTTTTATTTTATCAATGACTTTATTTCTCAATTCTATTGTTGACATAGCTCTTAATATTTTTCACAATTTAAGCCAAATCCTACTTACACACAAACCGGATCTATTTTAGTAAACAAACAAATAACACCAATTTTTATTTGGCTTTCCACGTATTATTTCTTTTATATTTATCAGGAATAAATTCATTTCCCAATTCAATTTTATCAATCGAAGAAAAGGGTTTTGAAATCGTAAATCTTTTTTCTTTATCGCCATTTTTCCAAACTTCAGCGGTATATTTTTGAATAAAGCTTTTCCCATCTTTTGAAAAAAAATTTAAGTAAACCGGAAGTGGTAATCCGCCTTTATTTTCAATCGTGATTGTAAAATTGTTTTTATCTTTTTTTACTTGTTTGATAGACAGATCAGGATATTCCCAACCAAAAAACCAACGATTCCAAAACCAGTTTAAATTTTGTCCGCTTGCATTATTAAAACTGTAAAAGAAATCGTACGGCGTCGGATGTTTTCCATTCCAGTCGTTCATGTACTGATGAAGCGATTTGAAATAAATTTCATCGCCCAAAAGATCCTGCAAAACATAATAACACAAGCCTCCTTTTCCATAAGAATTAGCAAGATAAGCAGCGCCGCTGTATTCCTTGGTGTTGGTGATCAAAGGAACATATTGATTGGTTCCGGAGATACGCTCATAGCGGGTTTTGCTAAAAATGCCTTCGTCTTCCGGCTCTCCCATTTTTGGTGAAAGCACCGATTCTCCTATCGTAGCCCAGCCTTCATCCATCCACGCATATTGCGTTTCATTGATTCCCATAAAAAATGGAAAATAAGAATGAAAAATTTCATGTGTGGTCAATTGAACCGCATCCTTATGAGTTGGCGTAGGATTGTCATTCACCATCATTGGGTATTCCATTTGATCGGTGCCATCGAAGACCGTAATATGATTAAATGGAAACGGATATTTCGGATAATAATGGCTCGTTAGAAAAACCGTCTGATGCGCCTGGTTGGCCACATCAAAATAATCCTTGTGGATTTTGTTGTAAGCCGCTTCAGCAACAGTTCTCCGTCCTGTTGCCGAATCCACCAACACGGAACTTGCATCCCACAAATAATGGTCGCTCAAAGCAAATGCAAAGTCTGTAACATGGGTTGCAGAAAATTTCCAAACGTCGGTTGGATCTTTTTTAAAGACATCATTTTTTAAATAATCGGTTGAATCAATTACATGAATAATAGCGGTATCAAGTGAAGCAGCTTTTATTTTATCCAATACATTTTTACTAAAATTATCAGAAGGATTTTGCCTGTCTCCTGTTGCCCAAACCACATATTTTGTTGGCGCCGTAATCTCTACATTAAAATTTCCGAAATCATTATAAAATTCCTGAGAACCGTTGTAGCTCCATGTGTCCCAGCCATCGACATCATCATACACTGAAAGGCGTGGGAAAAAATAAGCGATGAAATAAGAAGTGCTGTCCACCATGCCGGTGCGCACCGGCGAACCTGTGTTTACTTTATAATGCCAGCTTATTTCAAAATTAGTTTTGGTATTTGGCAAAACTGATTTTGACGGACGAATATACAAAAGCGTATTTTGCATAAACGCTTTGTCGTGATTCTCAAAATTGGTAATATTTTCTCCACCAATTCTGATAGATTCAATTTGCACTCCGTCATTCAAATCTTTTTCAGCAATATTGCTCAAGCGCTGCACCCCTTTTTTATACAAATCAGGATAAAGGCGAATGATCACTTCTTTCAAAGTATCAGGACTATTATTTTCGTAAGAAATTATCTCACTTCCTTTCAGTAATTGGGTGGAAGGATCAAAACTCACTTTGATGTTATAATTGGCAAAATTTTGCCAGTAATTTTTTCCCGGTTTTCCTGAATCAGTGCGTGTTTGGTTTTTATAAGCATTTTGTATGTTGGTGGTGGTGAATAAGGGTTGGGATTGAACAGGATTTATTGAAAAAAAAATTATTAAAATTAAGAACAGAAAAAATGGTTTCATACAAAAGCAATTGATATTTGAATAAAAATAGCAAAACAATATTATTAACTTTATTTCATCTTTTAATCACATTCTTAACCGAATAAAATTTTTTATGGGTTTATCAATTCATTATTCAGGTTATATTCTCAAAAAAGAAATGATAGCTTCTTTAATTGAAGAAGTATTGGATGTCACCAAGACTTTGGGATGGGCCACTCATATTTTTAACGATGAAAATATCAAAGGAGTTTCTTTTGCTCCGGAAAGAAGCGAGCCTGTTTTTCTAACATTTAATCCCGAAGGAAGAATGCTTTCACCCTCTAATATAATGTGTAAAGATATTTATGACGATGTGCAATTGGATAAAGATTTAATATTTACAGCAAGTACTAAAACCCAGTTTGCCGGAATGGAAGCGCATATTGCAATTATTAATTTTTTGAAACATCTTTCTAAAAAATATTTAAAAGAATTTACGCTCTCAGACGAAGGATATTATTGGGAAACGGGAGACAAAAAAATCTTAATGAAACAATTCAGCCGGTATGAGGTTGCAATGGATATTTTTTCCGAAGCAATAACTGATTTACCTCATGTTCCGGGAGAAATCGCAGCATCTTTGAGCGAAAGATTAGAAAGGCTTTTAAGAGGAAAGTTTGGTAGGGACGAAAATCAAAAATGATCTTATTAGTTCGTTTGGAGCGGTTTATGACGAAGCAGAAAATATTTATCTGCCCGCTTGCTACAAAGGAGTTCCAGTAAGAATATACATATTTGTTAGAATAAGGAGAATTCCCTTTCCACTTCCTTATTTTGCCAATTGTTTTGATTTGCTTTATTTCACCAAAATAATTATATATGCCTGCAAAATATAAATCTCTTCTTTTTATTGCTTCACTATTCATTCAATTTACGGCAGTTGCGCAAAATGAGAAAAAAAGCAATTCAATTCACGAGGGAGTGGTTTCTTATTTTTTCCGCAGCAACGGAAAAGATTTAAAAGCACCGCCACTAAAATTATTTTTTAAAAACAATATTGGTCGCCTGGTTCGTGGAGAAAACCCAGAACAAGTAGAAGGCCAGTATTTCGATTTTAATAAAAAAGCAACTTACCAAATTCTTACTGACAAAAACGGCAAGCGTGTCACTTTGAAAACACCTTTTGCATCTTATGAAAAAGCAACCATTCTGCCGGACACAGCCCATATACTTGGATATGTTTGTAAAAAAGCAAAAGTGATTATCCGCTCAAATACCATCGAAATTTGGTTTACCAACCAGCTTCCCCTTAAAGGAAGCCCCAGCCTGAGCGTGGCGCCAAACCTGGGATTGATTTTAAAAACCGTGCGCAATGGCAACTTTGAGACTTACGCCACAAAAGTGCAGTTGCAGAATGTAAATGATTCGCTTGCGGCCTTGCCAACAGATTTAGGTGAAATGGTGGATGAAGCAACTTATCGCCGTAAGGAAATTGACAATCGTTTTACCACGATACCAATTTTTTCTCACCAGCAAATCCATTTTACGGATTCCATTGTAAATCCTGCGGAGGGTAAAGAAAATGTAACGTATCGTTATGCCGGCGGAACACTGGTTTTGAAAAAAATGAAATTGCCAAAAAAAACAAACAATATTGTATTTGCCCATCTTTCGGAATATTCCAACGGCGATGCTTATGATCGTACCGGAAGCGTTTTTATCATTCCAACTGACAGGCCCATTTCTTTTTTAGACGGATTGAAAAACGTGCATGCATTACCGTTATATAAGGGCAAGCAAGGCAAAGAATACCAGGGTGTAATTCAAACAGAAAATTATCTTCCGCCGTTGGAACTGATGCGTTTTTTTACGCCTTTCGGAGTCAGGTATTTTAATGAGCGCTCAAAAATTAAAGGATACAACTGGGCGGATTCTGCAGATTACAAACAGGACATTTCGGATTTGTTGCCGGCATTTGAAGGAGAAGTATGGATCGGCGTTTTTATTGGCAATTACGACAAAGGCGGCCACATAGTAAACCTTGATTTGGAATATCATCCGCAGAGGGAAGATACTGCTAAAAACAAAGTATGGATTGAGCCGGTTTTTAATACGACCAATATTTTGGAAATGGCGGGACAGAATTATGGAACCATGTTTGACAACGATTCTCTTACTGTTTCTGTAGATATTCCTGAAGGATTAAAAAAATTGAGCTTGAGATATATTGCCACCGGCCACGGCGGCTGGGAAAACGGTGATGAATTTAACCAAAAACTAAATGAAATATTTGTTGACGGAAAACGCGTTTTCAGTTTTATTCCATGGCGCACCGATTGCGGAACTTACAGGATGCTGAATCCTTCTTCAGGTAATTTTAGTGATGGCATTTCCTCATCGGATCTCAGCCGCTCCAACTGGTGCCCGGGAACCACCACCAATCCCGTTTATATTCCGTTACAAGTAAAACCCGGAAAACATGTTATCAAAATTGCGATTCCTTTGGGCAAACGCGAGGGAACGAGTTTCAGCGCGTGGAATATTTCGGGTTGTTTGATTGGGGAATATTGAATAAATAATTTTCCCCGGCAAATTATTAAAGAATAGCAAAATAAAAATTCCGTTTATTTCTTTGCTTACTCTTTCCGGAAGTAGTGTAAGATTAAATTTTCATTCAGATTAACAAATTATCAATGGATTAACGCATTAGTTCATTTGGCTTACCATGCCGTTTCTTTATTTTTGCTGATAATCTGGTTAAGTCTGAAAAAAGTTGCAAAAATATCTCTCAAAGTCCTGTTGAGCATTCTTGTGCTGATAGTTGTCCTTTGGATACTGGTCCAAACTACTTTTTTTCAGACGTTTTTGATCCATCGGGTAGCTCACCGGCTTTCAAAAGATCTCAACACCACTGTTTCCATAAAAAAGATCAATCTTGAACTTTTCGACAGGATGGACATGCAAGATATGCTAGTGCTTGATCATCAAAAAGATACTTTGCTATTTGCAGGCAGCGCAAAAGTGAGCATCACCGACTGGTTTTTTTTCAAGAAAAATATAACGCTGAATTACATTGGGCTTTCTGACGCATTGATCAATTTATATCGTTCAGATTCGGTCTGGAATTATCAGTTTATGCTGGATTATTTTGCCGGAACAGGAAATAAGAAAACGGATACTTCATCGTCAGATATCAATTTGGATCTCAAAGTTTTGAATTTAAAAAATGTCCGCATCTGGCAAAAAGATGGCTGGCGCGGAGAAGATATGCTGGTTTCGCTGGGAAAACTGAATGTACATGCCGATGAATTTAACCTCAATACGAATGTAATCAGGCTTAATGAAATCCAATTGGAAAAGCCATCTTTCACTCTTTATGATTATAAAGGCAATCGCCCGAAAGATACTTCTACAGCGCCTGAACCGGTTGCCGAAAAAATTACGGGCCTGCAATGGAACCCAGGCCGGTGGAAACTTTTCGCTAACCACCTGAAAATATCGGATGGAGTGGTAGCAGTCAAAAGAGAAGGATATTCCGCCCCGGTGATGAATGAATTTGATGAAAACCATATCGTCATTTCTGCAATAAACGGAACATTTAAAAATATACATCTCAAAGATGACACGTTGCGGTCTGATGTTTCACTTTCTGCTAAGGACCGCGGAGGTTTCCTGCTCAAAAAACTTACTGCTAATTTTAAATTCACTCCTGAGATAATGGAATTTAAAAACCTTGATATCGTTACTCCCAAAAGCCATTTACAGGACTACTTCGCCATGCATTATCAGCATTTCAATGATGACATGCAGGATTTTATTCACAACGTAACCGTAGAGGGAAATTTTAAAAACAGCAAAGTCAGTAGTGACGATCTTGCCTATTTTGCTCCAGACACACGATCATGGAAAACTGATTTTTTCTTATCCGGCCGTGCACGGGGAAAAATAGATAACCTCACGGCCCATGATATGATCATTAAAGCTGGCGAAAATAATTATCTCAGCGGCAATATCAGCCTGAGAGGTTTACCTGATATTGATAAAACATTTATTGATCTCAGAGCCGATGAATTAAGAAGTAATTACACCGAGTTTGCCAAACTCATTCCCTCGCTTAAAGGCATTACCAATCCCGATTTGAAAACATTTGGAAATATAAATTTTGCCGGAAGTTTTACCGGTTATATGAATGACTTTGTCACTTATGGCACATTAAAAACTGATATCGGAACTTTACAAACAGATCTGCATCTGATCATTCCTGGCAAAGGACGGCCGGTTTATAAGGGAAAAGTTTCCACTGCCAATTTCCAGTTGGGAAAATTTATAGGCAATAGCGATATTGGAAATATTGTTTTCGATGGAAAAGTGAATGGCATTGGGTTTGATCCGGACAATGTGGAAATTGCAGTAGATGGCAATATCAGCAAAATACAATATAATGGTTATGAATATTCCAATATAATTGCGCATGGTGAATTTAAAAATAAGCTCTTCAGCGGCTCTGCCAGCATTAATGATCCTCATATTGTTATTGATACCCTGGTAGGTTCCATAAATTTAAGTAAGTCAAATCCACAATTCAATCTTGAAGCCAATGTGAGAAAATTGCATCTTAAAAATCTGAAGTTTACCAATGACAGCATTTCCCTGACGGGTAATTTTGATTTAAATTTTACCGGGAATTCTATTGATAATTTTCTAGGCTCTGCCAAATTATTCAATGCAGTTTTATCAGATAACGGGAAGCAGCTCTCATTTGATTCCTTATACATCAATTCAACTATTAATGGCGGCAAAAAGTTTTTGACTGTTGAAACCAATGAGATGGAAGCCGGCATTAACGGGGATTTCAGCATAAAAGAACTTCCTGATGCTTTTCAATTGCTACTCAGTAAATATTATCCGGCATACATCAACAAACCTAAAAATAAAATAGGGAACCAGGATTTTAATTTTTATATCAAAACAAGGAATGTCAGTGATTACGTCAATTTATTTGATAAAAGAATCAGTGGATTAGACAATTCTGTTTTGCAGGGAAATATTAATACAGGCAACAACACTTTGAATCTCCAGGCAGATATCCCCCAATTCAATTACAGCAATATCAATTTCAAACTCATCGACTTTACGGCTACCGGCACAGGAGATACACTTTCCCTGAAAGGAAATATAGATGATGTGGTAATCAACGACAGCCTTCATTCTCCCGACGCAAGATTCAGCATAGTAGCTGCCAATGATATTTCAGATATTTCAATTAAAGCCACCGGAAACCGTGCATTTAATAATGCGGATATTTCCGGGCAAATACAAACCAACAAACACGGATTTAAATTAATTTTCAATCCCTCTACTTTCACCATCAATCAAAAACAATGGCAGATCGCAAAGGAAGGAATGCTTGAATTGCAGGACAGTTTGTTTACGGCTACCAACATTCGTTTCTCACAAAATGGCCAGGAGATTTATGTTTCTACTCAACCGTCTTCGAATAGCAAAGGGAATGATATATTGCTGGCAGTTCAAAATCTGATAATTGGCGATTTTATACCCATCTTTTTAAAATCACCACAACTTGATGGGATGTTGAATGGCAATCTGCGCATAAACGATCCTTTTGGTAAAACAGCAGTTGAGTTTGATACTAAAATTGACCAGTTCCGATTTGAAAAGGATTCTGTAGGCATCATACTTGCCAATGGCGAATACCTGGCCGACCCTGGGGAACTGAAAGTGAACATGATCTCCAACAACAATCTTTATAATTTTAGCGGCGACTTCGCTTACCGTTTTAATGACACCACCATTAATCAGTTAAGTGGTTCGGTAGTTTTTAAAAACTCAGGGATTCATGTTCTTGAAACTTATTTAAATTCTGTTTTTAGCAGCCTTCATGGAAGGGCCACCGGCAAGTTGAGCATTTCAGGAAAAGCTTCTGCGCCCAAACTCACAGGAAACATTCAACTGGACAGCACCAGGCTTACAATCGATTATACAAAATGCAATTATCGCCTGGCGGATAGTAGCATCATTTCCTTT
>JBIQMJ010000092.1:0-13791 GCA_044463445.1 Segetibacter koreensis | reverse complement strand
GGCAGGTGTCGGTCCTCTAACCGGTAAATTAACCCTGCAGGGGCCAATAGGTAACAGCAAAACCACTTTTGTAGCGGGCGTCAGAACTACTTATTCTGACTGGGTATTAAAAAATTTACCAAAGGATTACAGGAATAGCAATGCATCATTCCGGGATGGAACCTTTCATATTAACCGGAAAATAAACAGCAAAAACAACGTGTACCTCAATGGTTATATCAGTAACGACAAGTTTAAACTCAACCGCGACACCACCTACCAATATCAAAATGCGAATGCGAACATTAACTGGAAACATATATTTAACAACCGGTTTTACGGAGTATTTACAGCAGGAATAGATCATTATGATTACCAGGTAGCTTTTAATAGTGATTCAGTGAATGCCTATAAATTAAAGTATTCAATCAATCAATATAAATTCAATACGGATTTTTCTTATTTTTTAAACAACAAACACACCATTTCCTTTGGGCTGAACAGCCTTCTCTACAACATTCATTCAGGCTCAATAAGCCCGCTGGGAAAGAATTCACTTTATATTCCGGATACGCTTGAAGCAGAGCAGGCGCTGGAAAGCGCTTTATACGTTTCAGATCATTTTAATGTATCAGAAGATCTTTCAATCGATGGGGGAATCCGTTACTCCATGTTTAATTATTTGGGGCCAAAACATGTAAATTCTTATGCAGCCGGATTGCCAATTGATTTGAACAATGTGGTAGCCACAAATTATTATCCTTCCGGAAAAATAATTAAAACGTATATGGGGCCTGAATTCAGGCTTTCAGCAAGATATTCTTTGTCTGAAAACACTTCCATCAAAGCTTCGGCAAACAGCTTAAGGCAATATATTCACCTGCTTACAAATACTACCACTATTTCGCCTACAGATGTTTGGAAACTGAGCGACCCGAATTTGCAACCGCAATTGGGAACCCAGGTGGCGCTTGGCTTCTATAAAAATTTCAAGAACAATACTATTGAAACTTCTGCAGAGGTATATTATAAATGGTTTACGCATTACCTGGATTACAGGAGCGGCGCGGTACTGGTTATGAACCATCACATTGAAACCGATGTGATCAACACCAAAGGAACTGCTTATGGGATTGAATTGCTGGTAAAAAAATCAACGGGCAAACTGAATGGCTGGTTAAGTTATACTTATTCCCGTTCCCTGCTTCAGCAAAATGATCGGTATGCCCCGGAAAAAATAAATAACGGTGACCGGTATCCAAGCAATTTTGACCAGCCACATAATGCCACTCTGGCGGGCAATTATAAGTTTAGCCATCGTTTTAGTGTCTCCCTGAATGTGACTTACAGTACAGGCAGGCCCATTACTTTGCCTATCGCAGAATACGATTACGCAGGATCGGTGAGGGTTTTATATTCAAACAGAAACGAATACCGCATTCCTGATTATTTCCGTACCGATCTTTCAATGAATATCGAGGGCAATCATAAAATCCACCAGTTAACGCACAATTCATGGACAGTGGGAGTATACAACCTTACTGGTAGAAGAAATGCGTACTCTGTTTATTTTATTTCTGAAAATGGGCAGATACGTGGATATAAATTGTCCATTTTTGGAAGCGCCATTCCATTCATCACTTATAACATTAGATTTTAAAATATGAGACAAAAATATTTTTCAGTTGGGCAGATTATGGCGGGAATGATTATGCTGTTGGCGGTAAGTTGCAAAGATCCGTATTATCCAGATGTACACTCCACAAAGGATCATTACCTTGTAGTGGACGGGCATATTGACCCTAATGGAATGACCTCTATCAAATTATCAAGGACAAGAGCGATTTTTAAAATTGATACAGCAGCGAATATTGTTGAAGCAGGCGCTGTAATTTCTATCGAAGACAACCATGGCGATTTATATCCTTTGTACGAAAGCGGGGGAGGGTATTATACAGCTTACTATCAACTAAACACGGATTATTCTTATCGTTTGCACATAACCACCCGTGATGGGAAACAATACATTTCGGATTTTGTTCCTTGTAAAAATTCGCCACCAATTGATGAGGTGAATTTCAAATTTGATGGAGGGAACGTGCAGGTTTTTGTGAACACCCACGATCCTCAAAATAAGACGATTTTCTACCGATGGGATTATGTGGAAACATGGGAAATCCATTCCCAATACTATTCCACTTTAATTTATAATCCTGACACAAAAAAGGTAGTAGACAGAACAATACCGGTGTTTGTTTGTTACAAAACCAGTAACTCAAATAAAATATTCCTGGGCTCTTCACAAAAGCTTCGGGAAGATGTGATCCATGAAGCGCCCTTAATGTTGATTCCAAACCACGACAGGAAGATAAGCGTCTTATACAGCACGTTTGTGACACAGTATGCCCTGGATTCAGCAGCTTATAATTATTGGAATGCAATGAAAGGCAACACTGAAGAAGTGGGGTCAATTTTTGGATCACAGCCCAACCAGACTCATGGCAATATTCACAATATCGCTGATTCTTCTGAATTGGTGGTCGGCTATGTGGGCGCCGGAAGTGTTCAACAGAAAAGAATATTCATCAGTAATTCTGATATGCCTGCCGGCTGGAACCTGCCGCAGTTTTGCGACGAGTATGTAGTACCCCTTGATAGCCTAGATTATTATTTTATTGGTGATTATTATGTCCCTATCAGGATTGATCCGCCGGGCAGTGCCATGCCGAAAGGCTATTTTTCGGCCATTGGTTCCTGCGTGGATTGTACGCTTTCGGGCGGAACACTTCAAAAACCGTACTTCTGGCCTTAAAAAAAATTGAGAATGAACACGTTGGCTTTCTTTAAAAAACTAAAATACTTTTTTGTCTTATTTATTGGTTTACTGTCTGGCATCCCATTATTTGCACAGAATAGTAATCTGCAGGAAATGGTAAGCAGCCTGAATTCGTACAGCACCTATCATCTGAAAGAAAAAGTGTATTTGCATACAGATCGAAATTATTATTTATGCGGAGAGATTTTATGGTTCAAAGCCTATGTGGAAAATGCCATCAATAATCATCCTCTTACTGTAAGCAAAGTCGTGTATGTGGAACTGTTGAATAAAGAACAGGACCCGGTGTTGCAGGCGAAAATTGCGATCAACAATGGCAATGGCAATGGCTCATTCAGTCTTCCTCTTACCCTCGAAACCGGAAATTATGAATTAAGGGCTTATACCAACTGGATGAAAAACGACTCTGCATTTCATTTCTTCAAAAAGATCATTACGGTGGTAAATACCACTCAAAATTTAGATCCCAATATCGTTCATAATCATTTTAGGTATGAAGCGCAATTTTTTCCTGAAGGAGGAAATTTAGTGAATGGCCTGCCGAGTGTGGTCGCTTTTAAAATAAATGACAACTATGGAAAGGGAGTGGATGCGAATGGTGTGATTGTCGACCAGTCAAACGATACTGTTTTACATTTTCAAACTTCTCATTTTGGAATGGGAAAGTTTATGCTTACTCCGGAACCTGGGAAAAATTACTACGCGATTATTTCTTTCAGCGATAAGAGCAGCCTGGTTAAGGATTTGCCAAAAGCCTATTCAAACGGCATGGTGATGCAACTGGAAGATGAAGGAAGCGATGTAAAAATTTCGGTGGCTTCATCAGGGCAGCCTTCTTCAGAAATTTATTTGATAGCGCAGAACAACAGAATTGTGGTTGCTTCACAGTCTGCGAGAACTGAAAATGGGAATGCTGTTTTTTTAATTAAGAAAAATGATCTTAAAGATGGATTATGCCAGATAACCTTGTTTAATGAAAACCGCCAACCGGTTTGCGAAAGATTGTATTTTAAAAGGCCAACAAAAAAATTACTGATAGAGGCAAAAGCTGATAAATCAGTTTATAAAAAAAGGATTCCGGTAAATATTTCACTTTCTACTTCTGATGAATCTTCTAAATTACTGGCCGGCAATTTATCGGTTTCTGTTTACAGGATGGACAGTCTGCACCAGCCGGGCCACAAAGATATTTTTTCATATTTATGGCTGGGGTCAGAATTAAAAGGCTATATTGAAGATCCGGATTTTTATTTAAAAAGAGATAATGCTGAAACTAATGACGCATTGGATAATTTGTTACTTACACAAGGCTGGCGGCGATTTGACTGGAAAAATGTTTCTAAAGCGCCTTCATTTACTTATATTCCTGAAAACCAGGGGCATCTTATTACCGGGAAAATTACTAATGAAACAACTGGCAAGCCTGCTGAAGATGTGCTGGTGTATCTATCAGTACCCGGCAGGCGTGTCCAGGTATATGGCTGCCGGAGCGACGCGCAGGGATTGGTTCATTTCAATATGGACAATTTTTTTGGCCCCAGCCAGGTAGTTTTGCAAACCAATACAACAGAAGATACTATTTACCGGTTGCAAATTTTCAGTCCTTTTTCTGATGAATATGCAGGGGGAGAACTTCCCCGGTTAACGGTTTCAGAAGAAAGCGGTGACGAGTTGGCACAAGCGAATCTTCACATGGAAATTGAAAATGCTTATCATGAAAATGATTTGCAAAAAATGCAACCCTTATTGATAGACACACTCCCTTTTTATCAAAAGCCCTATAAAACTTACATGCTGGATGATTATACACGATTTACCACCATGGAAGAAGTGATGCGTGAATATGTGGTAGAAGTGAATGTAGTGAAAAGAAATAAGCATTTTCATTTCACCACTTTCAACACCCCCGGATTTAAATTACAAAATCTGCAACCTTCGGAAAGTATAATGATGGAAGATCCTTTTATTCTGCTGGATGGCGTTCCTGTTTTTGATGTGGATAAAATCATTGCTTATGATCCGCTAAAAGTTCAGAAGCTGGAAGTAGTAGCTTCGAGATACATATTGGGCCCGATAAAAGCAAATGGAATTCTTAGTTATACCACTTATAAAGGCGACCTTCCCGGGTTTTCACTTAACCCGCATGATGTTATTCTCGATTATGATGGTTTACAAAACCAACGGATTTTTTATTCTCCTGATTACTCTACTGAAGAGGCCCTGCAAAGCCGGTTGCCCGATTTCAGGAATGTGTTGTATTGGTCTCCTGATATAAACACCAATGCCAATGGCGAGGGAAAAATTTCATTTTTTACCGGCGATATTCCGGGGAAATATGTAGTGGAGATCCAGGGAATTTCTGCCGATGGAAATGCGGGCAGCAGCAGCTTTACTTTCGATGTGGAAAAGTAAAATGATTCTTTATGAAACAGTGAAGCAATAAATAGCAGGGATTTTAATTTTTACATCAAAATAATTTTCAAACCGGAACAGATTGCTGAAAGAAGAAATAGTTAGAAAAAATTTTCTACTTTTCTTTTTCGTAAAAAATATACACCCAAGCTGTTTTTATTTACAGAAAAATGAGTACTTTCATTTTTTTAAACGTATTGTCAACAATTATTCTTCAACATTTATTCAATCCATGAAAAGATTTTCAAGCTTCCTTGCCTTACCCGTAATCGCATTGGTTTTGTTTTTTTGCAGTTGCAACAAAAGGCCTGGCAATCCAAAAATATTGGTGTTTACCAAAACCGCCGGATTTCATCATGCTTCCATTCCTGACGGGGTAAAAGCAATTTTTAAACTGGGCCAGGAAAACAACTTTGATGTAGATACCACCTCCAATTCAGCCATGTTTAATGAAGATTCGCTCAAAAAATATGCGGCAGTGGTCTTTCTAAGTAATACCGATAATGATGACAAGCTTTTTACTATTTACGAAAAAAATGCTTTTCAAAGATATATCGAAGCGGGTGGCGGATTTGTAGGCGTGCATGCGGCCTCAGATGCTGGCTATCACTGGGGTTGGTACACCCGGTTGGTGGGTGCCAATTTCAACGGCCATCCTGAACCGCAGACTGCCACTTTGCATATTGTCGACAAAGACAATATTTCTACAAAGGGACTTCCTGATCCGTGGGTAAGAGAAGATGAATGGTATAATTTTAAAAACCTGAATAAAGATGTTCATGTCCTGATAACAATAGATGAAAAAAGCTATAAAGGCGGTACCAACGGTGAAAATCATCCGATGGCATGGTATCATGATTTTGACGGAGGACGGGCATGGTATACCGAACTGGGCCATACGCCCGAATCGTATACCGACCCCAATTTTTTAAAACATCTTTTGGGCGGCATCAAATATGCAATGGATGACAACAGGAAACTGGATTATGCAAAAGTAAAAACGCCGATAACACCCGCTGAAGACAGGTTTACCAGAGTACAACTGGTGCAGGGAACTTTTTTTGAGCCGACAGAACTGACCGTATTGCCCAATCTCGACGTGCTGGTGGCGCAGCGCCGCGGCGAAATCATGTTGTATAAGAATGATACCAAAAAAGTAAAGCAGGCAGGGTTTTTAGATGTGTATTGGAAAACGCAACATACGCCTGGGGTAAATGCAGAAGAAGGGCTTTTGGGAATTAAAAAAGATCCGGATTTTTCAAAAAATCATTTTATATATATTTATTACAGCCCCGCAGATACTTCTGTAAACCGTTTGTCACGGTTTAAATTGGAAAACGATTCAATTGATCCAAAATCAGAAAAGATCATTTTGCAGTTTTATGAACAAAGAGAGATTTGTTGTCATACCGGAGGTTCAATTGCTTTTGATAAAAATCATTTATTGTATTTATCCACCGGTGATAACACTACACCTTTTAACGAACCGGGAAAAGGTTTCAATACAAATGGGTATGCTCCATTGGACGACCGTCCGGGTTTTGAACATTATGATGACCGTAGAAGTGCAGGAAATACCAATGACCTCCGCGGAAAAATTTTACGGATTCATGTAAATGACGACGGAAGCTATTCCATTCCCGATAACAATTTATTTCCAAAAGGAAAAGACAGCACACGCCCGGAAATTTATGTGATGGGCGACAGAAATCCTTACCGCATTTCTGTAGATCAGAAAAATGGTTATTTATATTGGGGCGAAGTAGGCCCGGACGCTAATAATGACAGCCTGGAAACCCGCGGCCCACGCGGTTATGACGAAATGAACCAGGCGCGCAAAGCAGGATATTTTGGCTGGCCTTTCTTCATTGCCAACAATATTCCCTACCGCCCTTATGATTATGCGACCGGCAAATCAGGCGAACCTTTTGATCCGCAAAGACCTGTCAATAATTCAAGAAATAACACGGGCTTAAGGATTTTGCCGCCCGCACAACCGGCATACATCTGGTATCCTTATGCCGAATCCAAAGATTTTCCACAGGTGGGAAGCGGAGGCCGTTGTGCCATGTCAGGGCCGGTTTATTATAGTGATTTGTATGCAGATTCTACAAGATATCCTAATTATTTTGACGGGAAATGGTTTATCTACGACTGGATAAGAAATTGGATCAAAGTAGTTACCATGACGCCAGACGGAGATTTTGATAACATGGAACCTTTCATGGATGGAACAAAATTCAATAACCCGAGCGATATGGAAGTAGGCCCTGATGGCCGCTTGTATATGGTGGAATATGGAAGCGGATGGTTTGCCAAAAATGACAACGCCGGTTTGATTCGCATCGATTATAACGGAGGCAACAGGCCACCAAACATTACCGGCTTTTCTGTTAATAAAACCTCCGGTGATCTTCCTTTGCAGATCATTGCATCTGTTCAGGCCAAAGACCCTGATAAAGATCCGGTATCGTATATCTGGCATATAGGAAAAGATGTGGAGAAAAAAACTACTGAGCCAACCCTTCAATACACGCTGAATAAAGCGGGAGATTATGCCATCTCCGTTGATGTGCTTGATGATGAAAAAGCCACTTCAACAAGTAATACAGTGAATGTATATGCAGGAAATGAAGCGCCAACCGTTAACATAAAAATTGAAGGAAACAAAACCTTTTACTTTCCCGGTACGCCAGTAAAATATGATGTAGCTATCCAGGATAAAGATGATAATTCGACAGACATCAATAACCTGATGGTTACTGCTGATTATTCCGATTCGCACGATAAAGCCGGTAATTCCACCGGGCATCAGTCGCTGACAAGACAAATGGCCGGAAAAAATTTAATGCTTTCCCTTGATTGTAAAGGTTGCCATAAAGTGGATACAAAATCTGTGGGACCTGCGTTTATTGACGTCTCAAAACGGTATCAAAAAAATCCGCAAGCCACAGCCATTCTTGCAGAAAAAATTATCAAAGGAGGAAGTGGCAATTGGGGCGAAGTGGCCATGGCCGCCCATCCTAATTTAAAAGAAAGCGATGCGAAGCAAATTGTTTCCTGGATATTATCGCTCAGCAATGAAAATAAAGAAAAGTCTTTGCCTCAAAATGGTTCGGTAGATGCCACATTGAAAAAGCCGGTAAATGACAATGGCATTCTTTCAATTTATGCGGCCTATACTGACAAGGGCGGAGATAATATCAAGCCTTTGATGGGAGAGGGGGCTGTTCAGTTAAGAAACAGCAAGATGACTTTTGGAGAAGTTACCAAGATGGAAGGATACAGTAAAATAACTTTTAATGGCAATTCTTATTTAATAATTCCTGCAGAAGGCTGGTTCAGAATTGATAGTATTGATCTGACCGGAATTAATAAGGCTGCTTTAAATATGGGCTGGCAAAGGCCGCCGGTTCCAGGTTATGTATTTGAGCTTCATCTTGATTCGCCGAAAGGTGAAAAGATTGGTGAATTTACTTTTGCAGGAAAAAACGAGGCAGCTGTGGGTAATTCGAAGCGTGAATTTGCCGTTCTTAATTCTTCCATATCGCCCGTACAAGATGGAAAGATGCATGATTTGTATATCGTTAGCAAGATAAAGGATCCATCTGTGAAGGGAATGGCGGCTCTTTCTTCGATACAATTTTTTGTGAAATAAAGTTTGAAAATAGGGATGACTTGATTCGGTTTTGTTTTATTGCTACGCATTGCTTGTCAGAGTTGCTTTGTAGCGATGTGAATACAATCTTTAACTTTCAAATCTTTTATCCAGGTATTTTTTGAGAAATAATATTTGAATCAATACCATCAGTGCTGCGAATACTATTACATTTCCTGTAACGGAAGAAATTTGAACTGATGGGAGAATTTTTTCTAATCTGTCTAAATTGAAAACAGTAAAATTTAAATTAAAACCGGAAGTTGTTGCTCCGAAGGTGATGAAGGAATAAATAAAAACTGTTATTATTCCTAAGAAAATAAATATCCATGTGCGCCTTGAAAGAAGGGGTTCATAAACCATGGATCTATTTTTATTTAAAGCCAGTGCATCAGCCATAACTTTTGTTGTAAAATCAATAGAAGGTTTATCCGGCTCTACTTCCTGCAACATTCGTTCAACCAGCTTTTCGATATTTTTATCTGTATTATTTTCCATATTGTCCTATAATTTCAGGTTCAAGCTTTAATTTTAAAATACCTGCAAGTTTTTTCCTTGCCCTGAAGAGTTTTATTTTCAAATTATTTTCATTGATTTCCATAATTTGAGAAATCTCTTTCAAAGAATTTTCATTAAAATAATAAAGAGTAATTAAAAAATTCTCTTCAGGCTGCAGCAAGTTCAGACAATCCTGTATCATTTTTTTTCGTTCTGTCTCTTCGATGGATTCCAAAACGCTCATTAGTGACTTTGCCTCTTGTTCCGTATATTCATTAAGTTCTGCAATGGGCCTGTTTCTTTTTTGTTTTTTGATCCTGTCCAAACAATTATTAAAAGTAATTTTATAAAGCCATGTAGAAAATTTAGATTCTTTTTTAAAGCTGTTTAATGATCTGAATACTTTAATAAAAGTGTCCTGTGCTGATTCTTCGGCTTCATTGGAGTTTCGAAGCATCTTCAAAGATAATGTAAAGACAAAATCTTTATATCGATCCACCAACACAGCGAATGCGTTGGTATTGCCTTCAATCACCAAATTGATATAATACAGATCGTTTTCTTTATCCATGAATAACTATTGGACGATTTTAAAATACGCGCGGTTACATTATTTAAAATATTTTCTTTAATCCGTAACCAATATACAAAACATAGCGTCATAGCATCTGAACACAATTAAAAATAATAATTTAAAACATCGTTTATGGAAGCAATTATTACAGTCAGCCTTTTTCTAATGATATTCGGCATTGTTTATCTTTTTGTATCCACCCGCAACAGGGAGCGGATGGCGCTGATTGAAAAAGGAGTCGATGCCGGTATTTTTATGAAAGGAAAAAGCAACAGCGGTATTGGCAAAGTGATCATCTTAAATTTAGCGCTCCTTTTGATGGGAATTGGTGTGGGTGTTTTTATTGCATTGTTATTATCAACTTATACCTCTCTGGATACTCATGCCATTTATTCGGCAGCTATTTTTACCATGGCGGGCCTTGGATTATTTATAGGATTTTATATGACGAAAAAGATTGAAAAAGAATAAAATTTTTTTAGCCCGGAAATATCAGAGGTTCAGTTTGATTTTATGTGAGGTTTTACAGGCTTCATAAATTGCATCGATTATTTTTAGGTCTTTCAATGCTTCTTCACCATCAACGGGTACTTCCGGTTTTTTATTACGCAAAATGATATCCGCCATTTCATCCATTTGTACAGTTTGATGAGTTACGACAGGGGCATCTATTTCTCCTTTATTAGTTCGTCCGCGGATAGGCCCATAGCCGGTTGCAGGGTTTAGCTCTGCAAATCCGCGCGTACCATTAAGAAAAAAACGGTCTAAATTATTCATGCTGTAAGTGGAAAGACAGGAAGCCACTGCGCCGCCAGGGAAACCTAATTGAAACTGGATGGTTTCATCAACACCTTCTTTAAATTTTTCAGGATTATTTTTTGTTTCTTCGGCAGTGACCCACACCGGATCTTCACCAATCATATACCTGGCGCCATTTACAGAATAAATACCAATGTCCATCATCGACCCGCCTCCGGAAAGTTCTTTATTCAACCGCCATTGGTTAGGATCCCCAATAGTAAATCCGCTTAGCCCCTGGAAGAAAAGAATTTTTCCAAATTCACCAGCGTTGCGCATATTTATTATTTCCAAAGTATGAGGCTCAAAATGCATTCTGTAACCGACCAATAATTTGACATTGGCCTTTTTGCAGGCATCAATCATTTCCCTTGCCTGCTGCGCATTGATGGCCATTGGTTTTTCGCAAATCACCTGCTTTCCGGCTTTTGCCACCCGTATCACTTCATCATGGTGAAGCGCATTGGGCGTGATTACATATACCGCATCAATGTCCGGGTTATTTCTGATATTATCAAAATTGGAATAATCGTAACAGTTTTTTTCAGGGATATTATACTTGCTTTGCCATACTTTTATTTTTGAAGGAGTTCCGCTAATCACGCCAACCAGTTTTGCTTTGGTACAAGCTTGCATCGCTTCGGCCACGCGGGTTCCATAACTTCCCAATCCCATAATTGCTACACGTAAAGGCCTCTCAGAAATTTTTTGATTGGTTTTACTATCCGGAATATTTACACTTTTTAAAAATGGAAATAGCACTGAAGCGGCTGTGATTTTTTCCAGAAAATCGCGTCGTGAATTCATTGGCCTTTTTTTTATAAATATAGCTTATTTATTTCTGATCTGTATTTCCAGGTTGGAACCGTCAATTTACTGCGTGGTAATCGTACTATTTCGTAATGAAACCGTGAAATCATCATTTCCTTTTTTATTATTTATTTCAATTTGAAAAAAAATGTGAATTGGGGCAATTTTAGCAATCCACATTCGTTGATAAATTAATAAGTGCACCCGGAGATTTCCCTATTTTAATAATCTTGAAAATCCAATATCCGTTTTATTGAAAACACCTGGCGTATGAAACCCAAAAAAGAGAAAACCACCATTTTGTTTGTCAACAAAAATCCACAAGCATTCAAGCCGATACAGGTTTCAGACAGACTCATACTTCACTGGAAAAAATATATTGCAGGAGTGGTTATGATATTCTTTGCGCTGGTTGCTTCGATTGTATATCTCATTTCTCTTCAAAATCAACAATTGCTGAAACAGGTTTCTCTTTCTAAGAAATTACACAAAATGCATACTGCTTTTTCACAGGTGGACACAAGCGCTATGAAAGAAAAATTCACTAAGATTGATACTGAACTGTCAAGTATAAACGAATACCTGAAAGCACGTGGAATTAAACCTGCGATAAAGCAACCGGAAGGTGGTGAGGCAGATGAATCAGTTTTGTCAAGCGACGAGATCAGTGATTTTTATGTAAAATACCTGGACAGGATTGGATACAATTTATCTCATACTCCTTTGGGAATGCCTTTCAATGGAAGGATCACATCCACATTTGGTCATCGCGAAAATCCTTTTGGAGGAATCAATGTAGAAACACATAAAGGGCTTGATATTGCCGGGCCGTTTGGATCTCCTGTAAAAGCCATGGCGATGGGAACTGTTGAATTTGCCGGAACCCGTGGCGGTTTTGGAAATTGTATCATGCTAAAACATGCCAATGGTTTTGAAACCCTTTATGGACATTTATCAAAAATCCTGGTAAGGGTAGGAGAGAAGGTTGAAATTGGGCAAACGATTGGAAAGATTGGTTCTACAGGGCGTTCTACAGGGCCACATCTTCATTATGAAATTCATAAGAACGGTCAAAAAATAAATCCTCAATCATTTTTAACTCTTAAGTAATATGTTTAAAAAAAACAAAGAACAACAGCCCATCGAAATTAATCAGCAGGAAATTTCCACCATCATTGGCGAAGGATACACCTTTAAAGGAGAACTGCACGGCGCTTCAGTAGTCAGGATTGAAGGCACGGTTATTGGCAATATCCATGTGGAAGGTGGTGTGGTCTTAGGGGATAAAGGAAAAATTGAAGGCGATATTAACACGCGCTCCGCCGTTATTTACGGGACCATTAATGGAAATGTAAAATCCGTTCAACTGGAAATAAAAAAGACCGGGATTGTAAACGGAGATATTACCACCGATTCGCTGGAAATAGAAATGGGAGCGCAATACAATGGTAAATTAAATATGCGCCGGCCACAGTTAGTGCAGGTTTCTGAAGAAAAAGAAGAAATACCTTCCAAAAAGGCTTCCTGATGCCTGGATGATGTAATCATACTTTAATGATACGATAATAAAATTTCGTATGGGCATGCCTGGTAGCAGAACGGATTAATTCCAAAAAATCAAACTGCTTTTTTTTCCGGCATTTCACAAGTAATATCTTTATCAGTTTCAAACGACGTTCCATTAGAGTGGATGGGAATTTCCTTATTGGCCAGGCTCTTCTTATGCCTGTCGATCTTTATGGGGTCGCCAAAAATATAAAATATCTTTTTCCGTAAGCTTTTGGTGGATTTTATATCTTTCCACATATCTGCATATTCATGAAAATTCAAAACCAGCGGATTGGACTTGTTGGTAATATTATGAGTAATGCCATATACCGCCTGCTCTTCTTCTTCCTGAAATGTTCCAAACATCCTGTCCCAGAAAATGAATGTAGCTCCATAATTCTTGTTGATATATTTTTCCTGGGCCCCATGATGGACACGGTGGTTCGAAGGAGTCGCAAAAATATATTCGATCACCGGATGGATTTTCCGGATGTATTCTGTGTGTACCCAAAACTGAAAAAGAACAGCAATCTGGCTTACCACAAAAAAAATGATTGGGTGAAATCCTAAGAGAGCAACCGGAAGGAAAAAAATAATTTTTAAATTTTGCACCCAGCTTAACCTGAAAGAGACCGTAAGATTATAATTTTCACTGCTGTGGTGCACTACATGCGTGGC
>JBIQMJ010000091.1:0-13835 GCA_044463445.1 Segetibacter koreensis | reverse complement strand
AAAAGATGCATGACTTTTTACTACTATTTTACAATTGAATTTTATTTCTGTTTCTATAATTGCTTCTGACACAAAGGTTCTGAACGGGTAAGACTCAGGATATAATTATTCACCTGGGCGTCATAAGTTTTGAAAAGTTTTCCAAACGCATTTTCATTTCCTTCAGCCACTTTTTGCAACAATGGTTTTATGTTTTGTGTTGAACTTTTGAACATGCGGTTTACTTTTAATGATTAAAGAATAAATAGCGAGTCTCCCAACTATTACCGGATTTTTCAAATAAAACTTACGATGAAAGCAATCGTTAAAAAAAATTTAAACGTTTAAGCACACAAAATAAGTTTAAACGTTTAAACAAAAAAATATTTTTTGAATTTCCTGGAAAACCAGGTTAGGTATTTGGATGAAATATTACTTCGTGTACGAGACAGTAAATAATTTTTATGATTATTTCTTTCCTCACTGTTGAAGAAATTTCAAAAGATGTTCTCAAAGAATATCATACATTGATCTACTGAAAAACTTTTTGTATAGCAAATAGATAGTTTGTAATATTTCTACGCTCTTGAAAAATAGGGAATATTTTCCTTTAAATCAGATGGTCTCTGCTTAATTCGGCAACTGCTTCAAACAGCATTATCCCACTCAACTGGGTAGTCAGATCGGTTTGAGAATCGGGGGGAGTTCCCCAAAAAGGTCCAAATAGTGGATAAAATTTATTAGTGCCCTTAGACCAAAGAGTCTCTCCGTTAAATTTTACGAAATCTGCAAATGTCTTTTTGATATTAGGTGTCAGATCTCCTTCTATAATCAAACGAGTGAGGTAACGAATAAAAATTCCTTTAAATAAACCACCATCACCGTTTCCTTCACTCTTTAATATGCCATTAGAAGTCAGCGATTGAATAGTAAAGTTGGCTGCTTTAACCGCGTCATCCCGATATTGTATTTCACCGGTTATTTTATACAATTCCAGGGCCGCTCCAAGGAAGGTTCCTTCATTATAGGTGAAAACCCACCCGGGGGATGTTTGTACGGTTCCATTTTTATCAATATTATCATACACACTGCCGTTGGCGTTAAAAAGATTTGTTTTTACCCAGGCATAAACTTTTTTTGAAAAATCAAGGTCACTGGTATTACCAAACTGCTCATACATACGGGCAGCGAAAATAGCTGCCGGGCTATTGGAAATGGCATTCTTTGATCCTTTATCTTTATTCCACCAAATTCCACCACCCAGATCAGCGGACCAACCGTTCTGAATATCCGGCCATAGTTCGTCAATAATACCTTTATATTTTGTATCACCAGTAGTCTTATAGGCACGCAAGCTGGCAAGCGCCATCCATTCCATATCATCATAAAAATGGTTAATCCAGGTACCGCCGTTCTGACTCTTCATCCCAATCAAAAGATCGTCCATTTTTGATTTAAAAGTTTCGGAATTTGTTCTGATATATCCGTCATTTAAAACATCCATCGTATGGGCAGTTGGCCAGTATTGGACCCAATTGTCAGAATTATTGGAAACCGTATAAAATTTTGAAGTTGCATCATAAAAATAACCTAACGACATCTGCGCGGAATCAGCAATTGCCGGCCAATCATATTTGACTGTAGTTATAGGTGGCTGCACAGGTGGTTGCGTTACCGTATCTTTCTTTTGTTTTAAGCAACTACTTATTAAAAGAATGACTGCTGCCAAACCTATTGGCTTCAAATAACCTATTTCAAAAAAATATTTCAAGTCTTAAAAAATTAGTTTCAAAAATCAATCCTTCTGATAATTTTGATTATACTTTTCGCTTCCATTCATTTCTATCCAATAATCGGCAGAACTACCTACTGTCAGATAGTTGCGGTCTAATTTCCAGCCCCAATCCCATTGGCTGCCATTATTCGCACCTAAGTTTATTGCTCTGTAATCAAGAGTACTTGGGTATTGGCCATCCTGCCCGGCAGGATCTCCTGAAAATGAATTAATCCAATAATAAGAATCTCCGGTTCCATCATTTATCAGCATCCTGTATTTATACCTGTCTTCACGGGAAGTCCAACCTGCCGCTGATAAAAAGTCTGGAACATTGTCTTTACGCCAAACACCATTTCCAATATAAGGCAGTTCAAATTTGTCTTCATTATCATTACAATACCAAAAAGTAACTTCTTTAATCTCTTTAATCTGGGCCGAACTATTTCCAAAATTGATCCTCAACCAAACGATCTTGTCTCCGGTAAGGCCAGTTGGCTTGCTGCCACTTACAATCTTATAAGTTCCCCCATCCAACTGAAGACCATAAGATGCACCGGTTTCATCAGTAAACGTAAGATCGCCTGCAGATAATTTGGTAAATATCTCAAATATCCCATCTGATATCTTCGTCATATTTAAAGGGCCGCTAGTTCCCTCAGTACCTGAGCCTGATAGAGCCAGAGTCTGGGGAAGCGTGATACCTCTTTTTACCTGAATTGTAAGGCTCTCGGTACTATTCACAATATTCCATCCCTTTGAACTGGCCACAGTCCATTTCAATTTAGTTTCTGATAATGGATTTGCACCCTCCAGGGCTGCTATATGATCCAATTGAACATTGGTCAGCGATAATGTATTTTGAACTCCATTACCATCCGAGGTAACTGTATAAACAGGTTTTGAAAAATCTCCGTCTTCTTTATCAAACAATACCTGATACAATACCAGCGAACCGTCTTCAGCCAATGTGGGTTGCCATTCAAATTTTGTAGTGGAACCTATACTCAAATCCACAAACGAATTATCCACCGGACCAAGCAGATTCGTAACAGGTTTTAGATTTAAATTAATTGATCTTTTGTCTTTCGTACATGATGAAGCCCAAAAGCATAACATAATTAAAAGAAAAGCGCTCTGGTTGAAATAGTGTTTCATTTCGATTTATTTAAAATTCAATAATTTGGATTCTGTGTTAAATTTTTATTTAATTCAATTTCGGAAGGAGGTATCGGCCATAAATAATTCTTTGCCGGGTCGAAGACTCTTTGCTGCACTCTGATAAATCCATTATCAGTAGATATATCTCCACTAAACCGCGCTCCGTGGACCCACCCATTCATGACATTTTCCGCAATTTTCCATCTCCTAATGTCATCTATCCTGAGCCCTTCCAAAGCGAATTCCGACCTACGTTCATTCCTAATAATATCTTCCATATTCGCATTATTACCCGGATATTCCAAGGCATTAGGATCAGTAAAACCCGCCCGTTGTCTGATCGGGCGAATTGTTTGATTCCAAACAGTGGCATCAAATTCTCCCAAAGCCTCTTTCGCTTCAGCATACATCAATAATACATCTGCGTAACGGATCAAATAAATATTTAAACCTGAAGCCATTTGAGGCATGGTATAATTGGGATCCCAGTATTTGCGCCAGTAATACCCAGTAGCACTTCCCTGCCCTGAATTGCTGTATTCATTTGCTGCACTTGCCCCTGCAGGAGTTGATCCGGGTTTTATATAAATAATCTGTGTACTTCCATCCGGGTTTACCCAGTTATATTTATCAAAAACAATTGTGGCAGCCAACCTCGGGTCCCTGTTAACATAAGGGTTATCTATATCGTATCCTGAGTTAGCATCTGTTATCGGTTTTCCATTCAACATAATATAGCTGTCCACCAATTCCTGAGTTGGGGCAAGACCATTTGTTCTGGCTCCTGCAGAAAGAGGAACCATATCAAAAAGTTCTGTCCAGGTTCGTAGTACAGGAACAAAATCCAATGCCAGGATGGATTCGCTTGTATTTTTATTAATGACAGGGTCGCTGAATAATTTGGTATAATTACTTTCAAGCGAATAACCCCCATTTACCGTCTGATTGTTCATCAACTGCTCACAAATTTGAACCACATCCTGCATACGATTTCCCTGGTATAACAAAACACGGGCTTTCAAAGCCAATGCAGCGCCTTTAGTGATTCGTCCCTTATCGGCAGCGGCATAGTCTTCTTTTTTGGGCAACACGTCAGCCGCGGCATCTAATTCATCCAAAATAAACTTGATAACATCTGCTTTGGGCGAACGTGTTATTGTCTTTGCCTCTTCGGCAGAAATATCCTTATCAACAATCGGCACATCCCCCCACCAATTAGTCAAATGAAAGTGCAGCCAGGCCCTCACAAATCTTGCCTCACCTTTCATCCTGTCAAGAGTAGCCTGGTCAAGAGTTTTGTTCTTATCAACATTGGCTAAGAAAACATTACAAGCTTTGATGCCGGAATAATAGTTATTCCACTCAGACACAAAGCGATTATTACTTGCCGTAAAATTTCCACTGGAAATAATGGTTTCATCTGATCCTCTACGGTAGGCATTATCCGATAAACCGTCATTAAATAATACATAGCTGTCCTGGTATAACCAGTGATACACATTATTTAAAGCAGCATTTACATTTGCACTGGTTTCCCAGTAAGTCAATTCTGAATATCTGTCTCTTGGAGCCAGATCAAGCTTTTTGCATCCCCAGATAACCACTGAGAATAGAAGTAATAAAAAAATTCTGTTACTATTTTGCATCATTTTTATTTAGAAGGTTATTAAAATGTAACGTCCAAACCACAACCATAAAATCTGGGCATAAAATAAGAACGTGCGCTATTGGCTCCAGTTCCATAGGGTGAGGTGCTATTATTAAATTCAGTATTCTCCGGATCTAAGAAACTGAGGTTCGTAAGTGTTAGTAGATTTTGTCCAGTTACGTAAATTCTTACTTTCTGAATACCCACCTTTTTCAACACCGACTGAGGTAATGAATATCCAAGTTGAACATTTTTTAGACGCGCATAAGCAGCATCAAATAAAAATATATCTGATCCTGTTCTGAAGTTGTTGGTATTGGGAGCAGAACCTGACTCCGCCAGTCTTGGCCATTTTGCATCGGGGTTAGTAGGAGTCCAGAAGTCTGTCTGATGTTCGTACATCGTACCACCATATCCAACATGAAATGGTTCAACCTGTTCGCCACGAATCATCTGGTCTCTCTTGCCTACTCCCTGTACAAAAACTGACATATCCAAATTCTTCCAATTCAAAGTATAGCTAAATCCAAATGTATAACGTGGAAACGGGTTCCCCAGAATGAATTTATCCTGATCGTTAATTACTCCATCACCATTTTTATCAACAAACATTAAATCACCCGGACCTACTATCGAATTTGCGAACCGGGGATAAGCTTTTGCGTCATTAACCTGTTCCATATTCTGGTAAATGCCTCTCACCTTATATCCATAGTAAACAGTCACTGGCTGTCCGACTCTTCTGAGCAATTGGTACTCTTCTGTCTGGAAAGGTGAATATTCTTTAACCCCGGCGCTTAATTGGAGTATATCATTTAAATTATCTGCTATGTTTGCGCTAAAAGATTGCGAAATCACGCGCCCTGAGTGACGGTAAGTTAATTTCAATTCCCATCCCCTGTCTCTTACCTTAGCAATATTATAATCAGGGAATCCTGAACCGAATATTTTTGGCACATCATCTCTGGGTGCCAGGATATCCCTTGTAACTTTATCGAAATAATCAAAATTGACATCAAAATTCCTTGCGAAAGTAGCATCAATTCCTACATTTTTGGTGGAAGCTCTCTCCCAGGTCAAATCCGGGTTACCTATACTAAATCCCGAACCACCCACTATGTTATTGTTGAAGCCGTAAGCATTTGCATAACTAAAAAAGGTAGTCTGATACTGATAAGCACTTACATTCTGGTTACCAAGTATCCCGTAAGAACCTCTTATTTTAAGTTCTGAAATTACATTAGTAAATTTTTTGAAGAAAGATTCCTGGGAGACCCTCCATGCCAATGAAGCGGAAGGGAAGAAACCCCAACGATGTGCACGTTCAAATTTTGATGATCCATCATATCTAAAGTCGAACTCAAAGAAATATTTATCTGAAAAATTATAATTAGCACGTCCGAATATTGAATTAATACTTGTTTCATTTGTCCCCCTGATTGAATTCCTTGTACTGCCCGGATCAATTAATGTCCCGGTTATGGGTACTCCCAGGGCGGGATCGGTAAAGCGTTCAACTATCTGAGATGACTCTCCTTTATATGACTCATTGGCTCCGCCTACCATCAGTTGGATGTTATTCAAACCAAGAGATTTTATATATTCCAATCGTGATTGCATGTTAGTGAACAAAGATTTAAAGTTGTTTTCTCCAACATAGCTGTCTGAGCCAAAGGATCCTCCCGGATAAAAACCGAGAGGCAACTGCCTTTCGAACATATTATATTGCGTCACTGTTCCACCAGCCACCCCGACTAGTTTAAGATCTTTGGTAATGGAAAGTTCCGCATCAAGACTTCCAAATATTTCATCGTTATTATATTGACGATACCCTCCATCCTTCAGGATTGCAAGCGGATTTAATTCTGCTGAAACAGGATTGGTGAGATATTGACCGGCACTATCCTGGAAATTATAGTATAGCGGAACTCTACTTGCATCCACCATCAGATTTCCCGTGCTCGAAGTATGGTCTTTATTCATCACTTTTGTATAACTCAGAGTTGTAGTTACCTTCAATCGTCCAACATCTGTAGATTGATTTAAACGTGCATTATACCTCTTGTAACCATAGTTGGGGCCCACAAAATTACTTTGCTGATCAAACATCCCCAGCGAAATAAAATAAGTATTATTAATGCCGCCTCCTCTGATGGTCACGTTGTGTGATTGTTGAGGAGCATCACGCAAAATATTTTTTACACGCCAATCACCATTTCCTTTTTCTTTCAACGCCAGGATTTCATCCGGGGTGAAGGAAGGAGCCAGTCCTGAGTTGACCAAAGAAACATTTTTATAATAAGCATTTTCCCATGCATCGACAGGCTTATAGGTAATTCTGGGAGATTGGATACCATAAATACCTGAATAGGAAACAGCGGGTTTTTCATTTTTTCTTCCTTTTTTAGTGGTAATTAAAATAACACCATTTGCAGATCGGGATCCGTATATTGCTGCAGCTCCGGCATCTTTTAATACTGACACACTCGCAATATCATTAGGATTTAAAAGATTGACGTCCCCACCAGTAATCCCATCTATTACGATCAGTGGAGTATTGTCCCCCAATGTGCCAATGCCACGGATATTTAAATTCTGTCCCTGACCAGGTTCAAAATTAGTTTGTTGCACAATCAAATTCGCTGCAGTTCCCTGAAGCGCTGCAAGTGTGTTGGTAACAGGTCGCCCCTCAATCGCTTTCGAACTGATGGCATCCACTGCGCCGGTCACAGAACTTTTCTTTTGTGTTCCATATCCCACCACCACTATATCATTCAATCCTGTAACTTCCAATTCTAATGTAACATTAATCTCAGTCTGCTTTCCTACGCTTATTTTCTTTGTTTGATATCCTATACTCGAAATTTCCAACACCACATTTTTATCATCAGGTGCAGTCAGGGTAAAACGTCCATCACTATTTGTGGTAGTACCTATCCTGGTGCCTGCTATTAATACCGATACATTCTGTAATGGTTGTCCCTGCTGATTCACTACTCTTCCATGAATTTCAACTGGCGGTGGTGGTAAAGTTTCCAAAGCAATCAGATTAGTATTTACATTGTCGTAATTTTCTTTTTTAGGTTGCACTACCACAGTCTTATCAATAATCACATAGGTAAGAGGTTTATCTTTCAGACAGGCTTCAAGTGCTTTTTGGAGAGATACATTACGCACATTCACAGTAACATTTCCAGCTTCCTTCAATGTTTCATAGGTAGACACAAAATCATAACCACTCTGCTTCTGTATTTCCAGGAATACCTTTTGCAAAGAGGCATTTTTCTCGGAAAGCGTGATCTGGGAATATCCCCGTGCGCTCACCTGGATAAATGTTGCAAATAGTATGACTGCGATGAGCTTCATAGTTTTCAGCATTTGTTTTGATATTCCCGGCCATGGAAGCCGGCAATAATATTGAACTTTTAAATCCATAACTTTGTTCAGTTTTAGGTTAATGAATAGTAGTCTTCAGCGATTTATTATCAGGTTAACCTGGACTTTTCGCCGGGTAGTGGTGCAAACACTTCCCGGTTTTTTGTACAGTTAACTCAAAAACATTTAAGAGGAAACAGGTATCACAATTATTTTATTCCCTTCTACTTTAAATTTTACGCCACCCGTCGCCTCCAGTATTTTCAACACCTGTGACACATTCACATTCTTTGATATAGAACCCCAAAAACGCTGGCTAATGTTTCCCTGGTATTCTATATCCACATTGTACCAACGGGAGATCTGGCGCATGATGGTACCTATATCTGTATTATTGTCAAACATAAATTTTCCATTCTTCCATGCCACAACTTCATCTATATTCACATCATTCAATACTTTAATATTGTTATTGCCATTATTGCTAATACTCGCCTGTTGCCCGGGCTTTAATAATTCAGAAGAGCTATTCCTGGAAACCTGTACTAAGCCTTCCAGTAAGGTAATTTTTTCAGATACTTCGTCATCGTAAGTATTTACATTGAAATGTGTCCCCAAATCTTTCACCTGCAAATCACCGTTCTGTACAACGAAAGGCATTTTTTCATTATGCACTACTTCAAAATAAGCTTCACCGGTGATCTTTACTTTTCTTTCATTGCCGGTAAAAGCTACAGGATAGGTAAGGCTCGATCCCACATTGATCCACACCTTGCTGCCATCAGATAGTACCAGGTTGATGGGCTTACTGCCTCTCGGTACAATAAGCGTATTGTAGCTAATTACTCCTTCAGCATTTCCTGTATAGCTTATTGCTCCACCCGATTGTTTGATGATCTTTATCTTCCCCTGCATGGCAAGAGTTCCATTACCGGTACTATCTAATTCAATCCTTGTTCCATTGGCAAGAGTTAGTACGGCTTTATTACCGGATGGTGGAGCTATATCGTCTTGTTTCTGCTGTAGTGTAGCAATTTGTTGATGCGAACGCAGGTTAAAATAAAAATAAGTTCCTGCAGCTAACGCAACTATGATCACTGCGGCAACTGATCTAAACCAAAGCATTGTTTTTGTTTTGACCCTGGGTTTCATAGAAACGACCGGAGCCTGCATTACGCTCGAGTATATCTCATTCCAATTTACATAAGAAAGATCCTCTGATTGTTGGTACTGATTCCAGATTTCAAGCACATAATTTTTTAGTTCTGAATCTTCTCCCGCCTCAAGAATCCAGTTCATGAGTTCGGTCTCTTCAGCAACATTTGCCTGTTTGGAAATATAAGCCTCTAATAAATAATGAATCCTCTCCTTAGGTACTGACATGCAGTTTGAATTTTCAAGCGTATACAAAAGACAGATACACGACAAAAGCATTTGTACTACCTGGCAAAAAAATTATTTTTTGAGAATCCAAAACAGGATCAAAAAAATAAGTGTTGAATTGTGCAAAAAAGCACGAATAGACTTAAGCGCATCTGCCAGGTGATTCTTAACCGTGTTTGGCGATATATGTAATTGACGGGCGACATCTTCCCTGCTGAGTCCCTCTTGCTTGGTAAGCTTAAATACCAGTTGCTGTTGGGGTGGAAGTTTAATGATCGCCCGGGAAATGAGTTCATTGCTTTCGTGGGCCAATACCATTTCATCAGTAGTATTTACTGATTTCCTTTTAGTGGAGGCGGCTTGTAATAACTTTTTTTCCAATGCTATCTTCCGGTAATGATGATATACTCTTCTGTAAACTGCGGTGAAAAAATAGGAAGAGGGATTGTCAATATCAGCCAGATCTCCCCGTTTTTTCCAAATATTCATAAATATATCCTGCACAATATCCTCTGCCACTTCATCAGATCGGGTCATCTTCAATGCCACTGCATAAAAGCGTTCTTTGTAGAGATCGAATAATTTTCTAAAAGCCGGTTCTTCTCCTGCAGCAATCTGTTTAAGCAATTCTTTCTCATCGTATGGTAGGCCATCATCCAAAATAAAGAAATTAAAAGATTAAAACTACAAAAAAGAGATTAACAAGCAAATTGGAGAAATATACCATTTGATTTACAAAACAGTAAAATAGTTTTTATGATTATTTCTTTCTTCACTATTGAAGGAATTACAAAAGTTGCTCCCAAAGAATATCATACACCTGATTTGCCGAAACAGTTTTTTGCAAAGGTTTACTACTGATAATAACCGGATGAAGCGAAACCGGTGTCCCTACTCTGCCATGGGAACCCCTGACCAAATTTGCATTTAAAGGTATCACATCCATCACATATCGAAATCCTGCTTTTTTTCGTACTAATTTATAAGCCGCACGAAGCTTGGAGGTCATAAACATTTCAACCGGATCGTATCCCGGCTTCTTATGAATATCCACTACGCGGGCATAATCAGGGGCCACTGCATCATTCATCCAGAAATAATAAGTAAACCAGCTTTGTGCGTCAGCCATCAATACCAGGTCACCGCTGCGTTCATGATCTATATGAAAAGATGTCTGGGCTTTTTTATCCAGGATTAATTCTATTCCTGAAACTTTTTCCAAAATATTTTTAACCTTGCCGGTTACAGAAACCTCATTAATATACACATGAGCTACCTGGTGATCGGCAACTGCAAAGGCTTTTGAAGCGCCGGGATCGAGTAATTCCAAACCTCTTTCAATACGAACCTGTAGCAGATCATTTTCCCTCAATAAACGGTTCAAATGAATGGGCCGGTCAACCGCCCCTATCCCATATTCAGATAGAATGATTACCTGGGCACCTTTTTTTTCATAATGATTGACCAGTTGCGCAATCACGGCATCAATCTCATTCAATTCTTTGGAAATTTTATCGAGATCCGGGCCAAATTTCTGAAGGCAATAATCGAGATGCGGAAGGTAGATCAGCGAAAGAGTAGGATCATGCCATTCATCGGTGAGTATGGAAGCATCTGCAATCCATTGGGTAGATTTAATGTTGGCTCCAGGCCCCCAAAACTGGAACAAAGGAAATGTTCCTAATTCTTTTTGAAGTTGATCACGTAATTCGGCCGGATGCGAATAACAATCCGGTAATTTTCTGCCATCTGCCAGGTAATTGGGTCTTGGTGTAACGGCAAAATCGGCCGAAGAATACATATTATACCACCAAAACATTTTAGCACATGTAAAAGAAGGATCCTTCTTTTTGGCTTTCTCCCAAATCTTTTCTGCATGAACCAATTTATTCGACTGCTTCCAGAATTTAATTTCACAATCTTCCCTATCATACCAGCCATTGCCCACAATCCCATGTTCTGACGGCCATTTGCCGGTGACATAAGTGGATTGGACAGCAGTCGTCACTGCAGGCAGCATCGGTTCAATGGTGCTCAGGTTTTTGGAAAGAATATAATTTTTTAAAAAAGGAGTATGGATTCCTATTAAAGATGAAGAGAGGCCAACCACATCAATCACAACTGTTTTTTTCATTTAAAGTTTTAGTTTTTTCAATCAATCAGTTAAAATTTGTCTCACCCATTGTAATTCACGTACAATGGATTCCTGCATGGGCAATCTCAGTGGAGTTGGGATCACTTCCCATGTGTAAGTTTCCACTTCCATGTGGGTCGTAAAAGGTTTTGTTTTCTGAATTAATAAAACTTCTTTTATCTCATCTTGTGTTGAAGATAGTATATCAAATTTTTCTGCGAAAATAGGAACATGAAAATGGGCGCGCCATTCCTCGATTAAAGGATTTTCTATTTGCTTTAACGCCTCCGGCAGGTCAGGGTAGCGCAACAGTTTACCGCTTTTTAATTTCGCTACTACCTGGTGGAGATAAGTAGGTTCATTAAATTTTTCAAAACTTTGCCTGATATTTTTTCTTTCAGGTGAATTGATCTTTGCTTTTAGCGCTGCGCTGATCTGTATCTTTCCAATTTTAATCCCCCTGTTTTGAAGGTCTTTAATGATTTGATCATGAGGCTCATAACCAATGGCAAAGTGGCATACGTCGTAGCATAAACGCAAATGTTGTTTTATCAAATCCTCTGCATGCTGATGAGAAACATCAAATTTGGATTTGATAACCGGAATACCGGCCGGCAGCAGATCATTCTCAAACCATTCAATAAATTCGTTTCCTGTTTCCAATAAGCCATCCGGCTCAGGCTCTATATCCAGGTGCAATAACTTTCCTGTTGACTGATATATTTCAATAAGTTTTTCAATAATAATAACGAGATTCTCAGTAGAAGCTTCCCGTGCTACTGATAGTTTTTCCTCGTTGTTAAACCAAAGCCGGTAGCTCAATGGAGAAGTAGATATGCCTCCATCCATCTCTTCAGGGATCAAAGAGGTTAAAATATGAAATAACCGCATCGTGTAATCCACTCTTGAGGCAGTTGTCCAGTCGGGAGTGTGTACCTGGTCTTTTACTACTGTACGATGAAAACCTCCATAAGGAAACCCATTCATGGTAAACACATAGGCATCCTGCTCTTTAAGCCAGTGTTTAAATTCAGAAAGAGGCTCCTTTTTTATCAGTTCCACACTGGCTTCATTGGAAAGGCGCAGACCTATTCCCATGGAATCAGCAGGTGATATCTTTTCTTTTATTTGAGGAAAATTATTTTTTAAAGCCGCGAAATGTGCCGGCCAGCTTTCCCCTGGATGAATATTGGTGCAATAAGATAAATGTCCGTACCGGGTAAGCATATTTCAATGTTTTTATTTAAGCACTTTATGCCTGAAATCCTGCAATTTAAGAGAGGCCTGTGCCAGTAAAGAAATATTTATTTCATGAACTTCTTCGCCTGTTCCAATATCACGAAGTAACATAATCGTTAAACGGCCGCCAAGGTGTTCCTGAAATTCCTGTAATCCTTTTAGTATCTCATCATTTTCATCGATGCGCATCCAGGGATTGGTAATTTCAAAACCTAAATGAATTAATAGCTGAATAATTCTTTCCGCTTTTCCCATTGGCAGGCGTCCTGATAATGCAGAATAAAAGGAGTCTAATGCAATTCCCATTGCCACCGCTTCTCCATGTAATATCTGAAATCCTGAAAGCTGCTCCAGTTTATGGGCACTCCAATGGCCAAAATCCAACGGACGGGAAGATCCCAACTCAAAGGGATCGCCGGAAGCAATATGCCGCAAGTGCAATTCCGCACAGCGCCGGATCAAATCATTCATCGCATTATGATCACGGTTTCTTAATTTTTCTGCATTATTTTCAATCCAATAAAAGAAAGCGGCATCTTTAATTAAAGCAACTTTTACCGCTTCCGAAATGCCCGATCGCCAGTTTCTTTCAGAAAGGGTTGATAAAAAAGCATCATCATTAAACACTGCCACAGGAGGAACAAAGGTTCCTATAAAATTTTTTTTACCATGGTAATTGATGCCATTTTTTACTCCTACACCTGAATCATTTTGCGATAACACAGTCGTAGGAATCCGAATATGCTTAATACCCCGGTGAGCCACTGCCGTAGCGAAGCCTGCAAGATCCAGAACCGCGCCCCCGCCTATCGCCGCAACATAGGAATGGCGGTCAATTCCATTGATATCGATAGCTTCAATAATCGCATCAAAATATTGAGAATTATTTTTTGCCCTCTCCCCCCCCGGGATGATTACAGGGGTTTCGATGAGGGAAACAAAACTATTACTGATAAAATAAGACCTGGTCTGATTCATCAAATGTGGATGCAGGTTTAAAACACCCTCATCAATAACAAATAAAATTTTTTGATGAACTCCTTCTTCGATACCCTCTCTCAAAAAATTCTCAAAATCCTTATTGGAAGGATTAAACATCTTGCTCGTAAAATACACCCTGTAATGAAACTTAACTTTAAATG
>JBIQMJ010000090.1:4265-13947 GCA_044463445.1 Segetibacter koreensis | reverse complement strand
GCTGTCAATTGGCGTCAGATAAGGTTCTCCGCCATGATGCAGGAACACTTTTACCGAAACAGAAGATGGAGCAATGGAAGTAAAATAATCGATCAGTTTTCTGGACATTTTTTCAGAAGATTGATTAGGAACCAGCCTTGCGGAAATTTTAGCAGTAGCCTTTGAGGGTAAAACCGTTTTAGCTCCTTCACCTTCGTATCCGCCCCAAATCCCATTCACTTCCAACGTTGGCCGGATACCGGTTCTTTCGATAGTGGTAAAACCTTTTTCACCCCAAAGTTCCCTGGATCCGGTTTCTTTTTTATACTCTTCCTCACTAAAAGGAGCTTTATTCATTAATGCTCTCTCATCCTCAGGAACTATCACTACATCTTCATAAAAACCCGGAATAGTAATATGATTATTTTCATCGTGGCAACTTGCAATCATTTTTGCCAAAATGATGATTGGGTTAGCGACAGCGCCACCATAAGTGCCACTGTGTAAATCCCTTGATGGACCGGTTACTTCCACCTCAATATAGGACAATCCACGAACGCCAATATCCAGCGAAGGAGTTTCCATACTCAGCATTGAACTATCGCTGATGAGGATCACATCCGCCTTCAGGAGGTCTTTATTTTTTTCAACAAACTTTCCAAGGCTGGGCGAACCTACTTCTTCTTCGCCTTCAATAATAAACTTGATATTGGCAGGCAATGTGTTGGTTTTTACCATCACTTCCAATGCTTTTATATGCATAAAAAACTGGCCTTTATCATCAGCAGAGCCGCGTGCAAAAACTTTTCCGTCTTTAATTACAGGTTCAAAAGGCTTGCTGTTCCAAAGTTCCAATGGTTCAGCAGGTTGTACATCATAATGCCCGTAAACCAAAACCGTAGGTTTATTTTGATCAATAATTTTTTCAGCAAAGATTACAGGAAAGCCATCAGTGGGCATTACCAGGGCCTTATCTACACCTGCATCAAGAAAGCTTTTTTTAACCGCTTCCGCACATTTTGACATATCGTCCTTATGCTCTTTCTTGGCGCTGATTGATGGAATACGTAGCAATTCCATCATCTCGCTCAAAAACCTGTCTTTATTTTTTTCCTGGTATTCTTTCCATTCCTGCATAGCTTGTCAATTTTTTAAAAGGATTAAGGGCGAATATAAATCATTTTTAAAAGGATATGTTACAGTAAACATAATTACCAAAAACGTAAAAAAATCATTATAAAATATTTGGATTTGAATGTTTGGATTCTTTACATTTGCACCAGATTGCTTTTCAATTTATCAGCCTTTGTTTTAGTTGCTTCCTTTTTGGTTGCTTCTGGACAAAGGCTGAGACAATTATAGGGAGTCCTGTTTAAAGATCGCTGTTACCGGATTTAAAAATACCTGCCATCCTGTTTAATCCCCACCTTATATTTTTAAAAAGACGAAAATAATATTCCTTATTAAAAAGTTGCGAATCGTGCATGGCTTTATAGGTTAGAAAAAAACCAACCGGGGCAAGCACAATTACGGGGAGCCACATTCCTACAATAGGTACCAGCACATGATCCTTTGTAAACTTCTCTCCGAAAATATTTAATAAATAAAAGACCATAAAAAACAACAAGGCCATCACCAAAGGAAGGCCGATACCGCCTTTCCGGATAATAGAACCCAAAGGCGCACCAATAAAAAAAAGTACAAGGCAGGCAACAGACATTGATAATTTTTTATGCCATTCTATTTTGTGCTGCGTAATATCATTCTTTTGCGCTTCATAATCAGCCACTGAAACTTCCAGGATATTCTTTGTATTACTCACCTGGCTTAATGTCTGTTCGAATACGGCTGATCGTAAGGTATCAGGGATTAGTACATCAAAAGATGTTACTTTTTTTTTAGGAGCTTTTTTTTCTGCGGCAGTACTTTCTTTTTTCGTTACTGCGCTGTCTTTATATCTTGAATACCTGACATACGAAGAAAGTTCGGTGAGATTTCGCCTATACAAAGAATCGGGAGCATTTTTTAAAGAATCAAGATCAACATTCAACTGCCTCATCGTTTTCATACGAATATTATTCATAAAAAGGCTGTCGGAGGTCTTTTGAAGATTTAGCTGGCTTAAGTCAAAAAGCTTATTATATTCCTTGAAACGCAGATTAATAAATTCATTGTCTTTGTAATTAAAATTTCCGTTTTCCTGGTACCGGTTACCATTCTCCAATTGGAATTGCAGGAATTTCTTATCCTTAGTCATCGACATTTTTCCACTTTCAGAAATAATAGTGTTGTCCTGTACACTATTGGTTTGCTCATAAATCAACACTTTATGAAGCGTGCTCCTGTCTTTGTCTTTTTTATCAACTTTAATAGAAAATCCCTGGAAACCATTATAAAAAACATCATCTTTCAAATCAAAAGCAGGACTTTTTTCATAAATATCATGATAGATCACGGCAAATTTCAGATTGGCTACAGGCGCTATATAATTTGCAAATAAAAATGCTACACCGGAAAGAAGGGTGGTGACCAAAAACAGGGGCTGCATAAATCTCAATAAGGATATTCCTGAGGATTTAATGGCAACCAGTTCAAAATTTTCACCCAATTTTCCAAAAGTCATTATGGAAGAAATCAAAATTGCGATGGGCATTGCAAGCGTAACCAAAGTAGCGCTTGCATAAATTAAAAATTCAGTAAGAGTCAGAATATCCAGCCCTTTTCCCACAAGATCATCAATATATTTCCACAAAATTTGCATCATAAACACAAACAATGTGATAAAAAAAGTGGCTATAAAAGGCCCTACAAAAGCTTTTAATATTAGTTTGTCAAGTTTTTTGAACATCTAAAATTTCTTTGCGTTATGCCTTTTGTTGTAATTTTCAAAAATGAATGAAGGAGCAAAAATACAGCTTTCAGCACGCGAAATGGAATTGGTTACTAATACTGAATGGATTTTTACAAAACAGTTAATACTTGAGAAAGTTTACCATCTTTTAGGTCAATTGCATCATCGTTTTAAAACCATTGTTCATAAAGAAAAAAACTTTTTACCGGCAGCCTGGCAAAAACCTGGTGGAAAAATTGCAAAAGGCGAAAACTATAAAGGGCTTCCTTATGCCATACTCGACTATCCGGCCGTATTCAGTAAGGAAGAAATCTTTGCAGTAAGAACTATGTTTTGGTGGGGGAATTTTTTCAGCATTTCACTTCATCTTTCGGGTGAAGCCTGTAAAATGATCACCAACCTGAATGAAGGCATTCAATTCCTGGAGCAAAATGATTTTTCTGTCTCATTAAATGAAAATGAATGGGAGCATCATTTTCAGCCCACTAATTTTGTAAAAATTGAAGAATTAAATGAAAATGAAATTATACAACTGGCTGAAAAAAAATTTTTAAAAATAGCAAAGAAAACAGGATTGGAGGAATGGAATTTGGCTCATGCGTTTTTAGAAAAAAGTTTCGGAGAAATAATTCAATTTATAAAAATCAGCTGCCCAGCCTGTGGAAAAGATCTTTGACCTGAGTTTCCCAAAGCTGGCTTTGATCCTTGATCTCTTTCTTTTCTGCAAAATCATTAATCACCAAAATCGTTTGATTGGTCACCTCGGATCTTTCTATACTGAATTGAAAAAATTCATCTTCAGGAGAATCTACCCAATGAAATTTAATGAGTCTGTTCTCTTCCGTTTCTACCACTTTTGCTTCTTCTGCAGCACCTCCCGACCATGAAAAGCTAAAAATACCGTTTTCATCCTCTACCTTATCAGCAAACCATTCCTGCAAACCTGAAGATGTGCTTAAGAATTCAAACAAAATGGCTGGAGAACATCTTACCGGATACTCAACTGTATATTGTATTTTTTTACTCATCTCGATATTGATAAAGTCATTATCTGCAATAATAGAAAATAAATTAACTACCAAGCCACATTTATCATTTTTTTTATTAATTAATTCTAAAATAAGCTTATTTTATACTAAAAAAGAAAATAATATCCTTTTTCCGCATACTTAAACCAATCTCTCTTACGTTTATCAATAACAAATGAAAATTCATGAAGATGGCACTTGATCTTCCTATACTTTAAATTTATCTCAAAATGAGTTTGCGTCAATTAAAGATTACCAAGTCTATTACCAATCGTGAGAGTGAAAGTTTAGAAAAATATCTCCAGGAAATCGGCCGGGTCGAAATGATCAGCCCCGAAGAGGAAGTGCGGCTGGCTAAACTGATCCGGGAAGGCGACCAAAAAGCACTGGATAAATTAACCAAAGCCAATTTGCGTTTTGTGGTTTCAGTAGCCAAACAATATCAAAACCAGGGACTCACTCTTCCTGACCTTATAAATGAAGGAAATGTAGGACTGATCAAAGCCGCTCAAAAGTTTGATGAAACCCGCGGATTTAAATTTATTTCCTACGGTGTTTGGTGGATTCGCCAAAGTATTATGCAGGCGCTGGCAGAGCAGTCACGCATTGTGCGGTTGCCCTTAAACAAAGTAGGTTTAACCAAAAGGATCAGCCATGCTTATTCTCATTTGGAACAGGAATTTGAACGGCCGCCCAGTGTGGAAGAATTAGCAAACTACCTGCATGTAGAAATTGAAGAAGTTTCTGCTACTATGAATGTGTCTGCAAGACATATCAGCATGGACTCGCCATTAAGCGAAGGAGAGGAAGGCACCTTGATAGATGTACTGGAAAATTCAAATGCAGAGAGTGCGGATAAACAAATCATGTTCAAAGAATCATTAAGAAAAGAAATTCAAAGATCTTTATCATTACTTACTCCACGCCAGAAAGAAGTGATCTGTTGTTTTTATGGCATTGGAGTGGATGAACCTGTAAGCCTTGAAGATCTTGGAGAAAGATATAAACTCACCAGGGAAAGAGTAAGGCAGATAAAAGATAAGGCCTTAAAAAAATTACAAACATGTACAGGATCCCACCTCTTGAGGGATTACATGGGTGTGTAATCAGTGTTATCATAATTTAAAGTTTATTGTTTGCGTGAACGTCTTTTGTAGGCGTTCACGTTTTTTATGCAGGGAAAAATAAAAATTTTAAATATTTATTCGTTCACTGGCAGCAAATTAATGCCCTCAATTTTCCTGCTGATTTTTGCCCTTTCTTTTTGTCCATCAGAATATTTTCTTAAATGATAATATAAATCCTGCCTTCTTTAAAATTAAATAATTCCTGCCTATCTTTCAGCAATCACTCTATTTTTGCAGGTAATGAATGAATATTTTAAAATAGGGAAACTTGCAGCCACTTTTGGAACGGATGGTCAGATGGTACTTCAGCATACGCTCGGGAAAAAAACTTCTTTGAAGGGAATGGAAGCCTTTTTTATTGAAGAAACCACCGATTCATTTCTTCCTTATTTTATTACCTCGGCCAAAATAAAAAATGATCGTGAAATAATTATTGCAGTTGAAGGAATTGATACTAAAGAAGCCGCGCGTTTTCTTCTGAAAAAAGAAGTCTGGTTAGCAGAACGTGATTTTAAAAAATTTGCCGCAAGTTCCGCCCCGATTTCTTTCCTTGGGTTTATGATAATTGAGAATCAGAAAGAACTTGGTGAGATCCTGGAGGTGATTGAACAACCCCACCAGGTATTGTGCAGGATAATGATAGAAGGCAAAGAAGCGCTGATACCGGTTCATGAAAATTCCCTGGAAAAAGTGGATAAAAAAAATAAAAAATTATATGTAAATCTTCCTGAAGGATTATTGGATGTTTACATAAATGGCTGACAAATGCCATCAAAAAATTATTGGAACGATAAAATAAAAATTGTTGCAATTTGTTCCGTTACTGCAAATACCTCTTATATTTAGAAAACTTTTTCTAATTTCATTTTAATCCTTATTCTCTTTTTTATCGTTTTAATGAAAACAGGAAAGAAAGTAAAAAAACAGGAATCTGAATTTTTTTGAAAAATTATTTAATCGTGCCGTATCTTTCAACGCGATATTGGATCATGTTCAGCTCTGTTTGATAAATATGACCATTGAGATAAAAATATAATTTTAAAAGAATAAAAACCAAACCGATCCTTTTTTATGAAATTACAACTGATAGACTACACTATTATCGGGATTTATTTTCTCTTCGTGATTGGAATTGGCTTTTTATTAAAGAAGAGAATCAAAACAGCCAGTGATTTTTTAATGAGCGGCCGCAATATTCCGTTGTGGATTACCAGCCTTGCTTTTATTTCTGCCAATCTTGGCGCACAGGAAGTCTTGGGGATGGCCGCCAACGGCGCAAAATATGGATTATACACTGCCCATTTTTATTGGCTTGGCGCTGTTTTCGCGATGGTTTTCCTGGGTCTTTTTATGATGCCTTTCTATTATGGCAGCAAAGCGCGAAGCGTTCCCGAGTATTTAAAACTTCGTTTCGATGAAAAGACGCGCACGTTCAATGCGTTCACTTTTGCAGCGATGACTATTTTTTCATCGGGCATTTCATTATATGCATTGGCCATGCTGATGCAAACCATTTTGGGATGGGATTTTAATGCATCTATCTGGGTAGCTGCCGGAATTGTTTTAGCGTATACTTTTTTGGGTGGATTAACAAGCGCCGTGTACAATGAAGTACTCCAGTTTTTTCTCATTGTTTTAGGAATCGCACCACTCGTTTTTATCGGCTTTCACCAGGCAGGCGGTCTTCATGGAATCATTGAAAATGTTGAAAATGCCAAATTGCATTTGTGGAAAGGGATGAGTAATCCGGCAGACAATCCTATGGGCACTGATGCATTCAGCATGATATTCGGTTTGGGATTTGTGCTTGCCTTTGGATATTGGTGTACAGACTTCCTGGTGGTTCAAAGAGCGATGATCTCTCACAATCTAAATGATGCAAGGCGAACTCCTATCATTGCCGCTTTGCCAAAAATTTTCATGCCATTGATTGTTATTGTTCCCGGAATTCTTTTGCTGGCTTTGCAAAAGCAATTTACCGGATTTGAGCTTCCAAAAAATATAAACGGACAAACAGATTACAACATGACTCTTCCATTACTCTTGTCGAAATTGTATCCAAGTGGTATTTTAGGAGTGGGCATAACTGCGCTGATTGCCTCTTTTATGTCAGGAATGGCGGGTAATGTAACCGCCTTCAATACGGTATTTACGTATGATTTGTATCAAAGCCATATCAAGCCTAATGCCAGTGAAAAGCATTATTTAAATGTAGGAAAAGCTACAACAGTCATAGGGATTTTATTATCAATTCTTACCGCTTATGTGGCCCGTGGGTTCAATAGTATTATGGATTTGCTGCAATTGGTTTTCAGTTTTGTGAACGCTCCATTGTTTGCTACTTTTCTGTTAGGAATGTTTTGGAAAAAATGCACGCCAAACGGCGCTTTCTGGGGATTATTATCAGGAACAGCCACAGCAGCGCTTACTTATTCTTTAACGATGGCTGAAGGAAAAGGTGGATCAATCGCCAATCTTCATACTTTTTATTCGGGTACCAGCCAGGCATTTAATATTGCATGGATCGCTTTTAGTGTATGCCTGATCGTTACGTACGTCATCAGTTTATTTACCGAAAGAAAACCCGAAAATCAATTGGTGGGATTGGTGTACAGCCTCACTCCGCGGCAGCAGGATAAAAACCGCGTCTGGTATAAAAATCCTTTGTGGCTTGCAATCATTGTTTTAGCGATCACGGTTTTTCTGAATATCATATTCTATTAAATAAAATAATGCAAGCTTCTATTTGCACTTAAAACAATAAATATTTTCTAATGAAAAAATTCTTTGATCTGCGTTTTGTAATTGGAATATTTTTTCTGGCCGTTGGTCTTTTGCTATTGATCTATAGCTTCTTCAACACGGCTGTTGCCCACTCGCAGGTAAACCGCTGGAGCTCGATTTTCTTTCTTGCTTTTGCCATCATCATGATCCTGATGTCTTTTGATAAAAAGCCGGAAGATAAATTATAACAGAATAGAAAAAGCTTTCTAATTTTTTTATGGAAAAATAAGAATGTAGGTTATTTAGTGATTCACCCGAAACGCTATTACACCTTCACATAAATCTTCCTTTTATTAAGCCACCAGCCAATGCTCCAGCAAAAGAGCATGTAGCAAATTGCAAACAGAAAAGAACCAAAAGATCCCGGAAAAATTATTTGGAAAAAATGGCTGTTGATATAACTAAATAAACTTTCTTTCCCGACGGGAACCATAAAAAGAATCACCACGAAAAGTTCTGAAAGAATATAAATAAACAATGGATTTCTTCCAAAGATCATGAAGAAATCTGGCCATTTTGCCGTTTTCCAACTTTTTATTTCAAGGATATAAATGAGAGCAGATATCAGTATAAGGTCAATACCTGAAGTAAGTAAAACAAATGGGCTTGTCCATAATTTTTTACTGATAGGAAAAACCAGGTTCCAGCATAAAGCAATAAAAATAAACAAGGATCCCACGAGCATTAATTTTGAAAGGCACTCAAAAGTCTTTCCTTTTTGCTGAATAAATTTTCCTGCAAAAAATCCGATCACCACATTTACGATCGCCGGGATCGTGCCTAGCCAGCCTTCCGGGTCAAAAGGAATTCCTTCTCCATGATATAAATGATCATTGCCCATTAAAAACCTGTCAAAATACAACCCTGCATTTCCCAGCATGCTCAGGGGTTGGTTCGCATCGCCAAAAGCCAATAAAATAAACCAGTAACCCACCAAAAGAATGATGCTAACGATCATCACTTTTTTCGCTGGTAAATATTGAACCAGCAAGGAACCAAAAAAATAACACAAGGCGATGCGTTGCAAAACACCCATGATTCGTGTGTGTGCGATGGGAGCGCCCGTAATATGCCCCGCCGCATCCAGCCTGAAAAAAGGAAACCAATACATCAGGTAGCCGATTAAAAAAATCAGGATAGTTCGCTTAATAATTTTTTTCAAAAACGCAGAATTACTGATCAGTTTATATTTGGCCTGCGAAAAACTCATTGCATTTCCTACGGCAAATAAAAAGGAAGGAAAAACAAGATCAGTTGGCGTAAAACCAAACCAAGTAGCGTGTTCCAAAGGAGGATAAGGACTCGCGCCACTGCCGGGCGTATTTACAATGATCATAAAACAAATAGTCATTCCCCTGAAAACATCCAGTGCTAAAAAGCGTTCTTTTATTAGCTTCATAATAAAGATGAGTTTTAAATTATTTATCGCTGATGGTTGAGTAAATGATTGAACTTCCCTCCGGCGTAAAAAAAACATCGCCGATTTTCTTTTGCAAAATTTGGTTGGAGTCGGTGTATTGAAAGTCAATCCGGTAACGGATTTCCTTTTTTAATCCTGAATCATTTGCATCAACAGTATCTTCCCTGAATGCCGTAATGTTATAATCGTGGATTTTGAGAAGCCTACTTCGGATTTCGTCTTTGGCCATAATCTGTCTTTTATCACGATCGAAATTGTGGGTTTCGCAGGAGAAAAAAATTGGTAACAAAAAAACAAAAAGCAGTAAGACGGCAAAATCTTGCCTGGGATTAGGAAGTTTTTTCATTTAAAACTTGGTTTTATTTTTTAATTGCTGGCATCGTAAACTGATAAAATCTCTTCAGAGAGGTAGTTCTAATTTTTTAGATCAAAACAATACGTTTTCAAATGTAATTAATTCCTGAAATCATTCACCTCAATTTTTCTGGTGAGC
>JBIQMJ010000090.1:0-4255 GCA_044463445.1 Segetibacter koreensis | reverse complement strand
TTTCATCCTTTTTTCAAAATCAATTAGTTTTACCATTAATCGAAAAATATGGGACCAATCGCAGAAGATATCCTTGAGTTTTTTAAGAAAAATAATTCAGAAGAAATTACCAGCTTTCAAAAATTACCAAAGTCAGGTGGCGACCGCATTTACTTTCGAATTACTACCGAAAAAAAATCTTATATCGCCACCTATGATGAAAACATTCGTGAGAGTGAAACCTTTTTATATTTCACACAACATTTTTCGAAGGTAAACGCACCGGTTCCTGAAGTTTATTTTAGTTCTGAGGATTGTAAAATGTACGTGCAACAGGACTTTGGTCCGGTTTCACTTTTGAATGAACTTGAAAAATCCGGCGAAAATGATTACGTATATTCTTTGTTTCAAAAAAGCCTCAAAGCGCTGGCACTACTTCAAATAAAAGGATTCAGAAAACTGGATTATTCTTATTGCCTTACTTCAAAAGAATTTGGCAGGCAGGCCATCCTCAGCGATCTTTTATATTTTAAATATTATTTTCTTGACACGCTTAAAATTCCTTATGACAAAGAAAAGCTTATTCATGATTTTGAAAAATTAAGCGCGTATTTAAGCAAGGTGGAGCATAAATATTTTATGTTTCGCGATTTTCAAAGCAGGAATATTTATGTGGAAAATGATGAAATATATTTCATAGATTACCAAGGCGGAATGAAGGGTGCATTGCAATATGATGTGGCTTCTTTGCTGTGGCAGGCGCGCGCCAATCTTTCTGACGAATGGAAAAATTCATTGCTGGAATATTATATGGATTGCGTGTCGGCCATTTTAAAAAAACCGATAGACAGGCAGCGATTTACCAATCAATACAACGGTTACGTTTTGATAAGGCTCATGCAGGTTCTGGGCGCGTACGGTTTCCGCGGTTTGTTTGAAAGAAAAGCACAATTTTTAACCAGCATTCCTTTGGCGCTTAGCAATATCAAATGGTTCATTGGCAACAGGAAAATTGGAATTGAACTCCCCGAATATGACCGCATCTTAAACCTGATCGTTCAGGATGAAATCGTCGACCGGTTCAAGCCCTTGCAGGCAAACGAATCCACTCCGCTGGTAGTTACGATCAATAGTTTTTCTTATTTAAAATCCGGTTACCCAAAAGAGAAAAGTGAAAATGGCGGCGGTTTTGTTTTCGACTGCCGCGGGCTTTTGAATCCCGGGCGATTTGAAGAATATAAAATGATAACTGGCCGCGATAAAGCCGTTATTGATTTTTTGGAACAGCAAACATCCATGCCTGAATTCATGAATAGTGTTTACAACATCGTTGATATTTCGGTGGAAAATTATATTCAAAGAAATTTTGCATCTCTTACGATTAGTTTTGGCTGCACCGGCGGTCAACACAGAAGCGTGTATGCAGCCGATGCGCTAGCCCGTTATTTGAGAAATAAATTCAAGGTAAAAATTGAATTGAATCACCTGGAACAGGGAATTCACGAATTAAAAGGTTTTGAAAAATAATTGAAATGAAAGCAATGATCCTCGCCGCTGGTTTGGGAACTCGTTTGAAACCTTTTACTGACAAGCATCCCAAGGCTTTGGCTATTGTAAATAATAAAACGATTCTTCAGCGGAATATTGAATATCTCACTTCATTTGGGATTACAGAAATTCTTATTAATGTGCATCATTTTGCTGACCAACTAATGGATTTTGTGAAAAAAAATAATGGCTTTGGAAGCAATATTACTTTTTCTGATGAAAGAGAGGAAGTGCTTGAAACCGGCGGCGGCATTAAAAAAGCTTCCTGGTTTTTTGAAAAAGATACAACGCCTTTTATCGCAATGAACGTGGATGTTTTGACCAGTATGAATCTGCATGCAATGATCGTGCAACATCAATCGGATCAGCCTCTCGCAACATTGGCTGTTTCTTCACGATCCACTTCGCGGTATTTTCTATTTGACGAATTCAATCTTTTATGTGGATGGAGAAACGTAAAAACAGGTGAAGAAAAAATAAGCCGGAAAGCAGCAAAATATATAGAAAAAGCATTCAGTGGCATTCATGTTATTTCACCACAGATTTTTTCATTAATAAAAATGGAAGGTAAATTTTCAATGGTGGATGTTTATCTTGAACTCGCCAAAACCAATGCAATCAAGGCTTTTGATCACACTAATTCAAAATTTATTGATGTTGGAAAACCGGAAAGTATTTTGAAAGCAGAGGAAATGTTTCACTGAAAAAAATAAAACAATCCCGGCCGAAAGCCGGGATCATTCAATTACAATTTGATTCCAATTCCTACCTTAATGGCACGATTAAAGGCGTTCACATTTTGATGAACATCTATTTTTGATAAACCATAATCATAAGAAGCGCTCAGACTCAGGCCATTTGAAAACTGGTAGCCTATTCCGCCGGTGAGGCCAACATCCCAGCGGTTAAATTGAGAAGTGACGTCTATATCTTTGTTCAGTAAATTAATTCCTAAAATTCCGGCAGTAGTTTTTAAATTAGATTGGGCAAGATAAGAAATCTGCGGGCCCGCAAAAATCTGGAATCCGCCAAAATTCCCTTTTAATAATACTGGCACATCTACATATTGAGACTGCAGGATGGCTTTGGCATTGGCTCCCAAAATATCCATTCCTTTTATTCCTATTGAACCCACCATTTGATACCCTTTTAAGGAATAATAAATGCCTGGCTCAAAAGAAAGATTTTCACTCATTGGCAAGCTGGCAAAACCTCCTGCATAAAAGCCTGTAAAATCTTTGGTAATCACTTTTCCATTGGTAAAATCTAAAATGTTATTGAAATTATCCACAGCATCGCCACGTATCCCTGAAGATAAAACACCAGCTTTCACACCAAAAGCAGGAGTGGTCTGGGCTAAACCGAAAGCAGAAATGGATAAAAAAATGAGAAGTAAAATTGTATTTTTCATAATTTTTGTTGGAGCCGGATTTTAAAGCCGTTCACATTTATGAGAAATAATTTTAGAAAGAAAGATTAATTGCCACCCGATAAGATTTTGTTAAGGAATATTTCGTTACAAAATAAAAATCCAATTTTTTTATGGGTTCACTGCCTTTTTGATTTTTATAAATTCATTTTCAAAAACCATTTTTAACTTTAATAGATGAAATGGTTATCTGTATTGATTATCGTACTCACATGGGTTCAATCAACTAAAGCGCAGGATCGTCTTACGGCTGAGAGGCTCTATGTGCATATTCCATTATCGCAAACAGCAACCTCGGCAGGCATTGCCGCTTATATTAATTCACATTATCAAACCAGCGAAAAAAAAATTGCAGCAATTTATTCATGGATCACCAGCAATATAAAATATGATGCCGACAGCATTCATTATGTAATCCTGGATGAAGACAATTCGGAGCGCGTTTCATTTGCCTTACGCAGAAAGAAAGGGGTTTGCGAAAACTTTGCGGCGATTTTTACAGATGTTGCCAATCAATGTGGCATTAATTCTTATATGGTGGAAGGACTTACCAAACAAGGAGGAGGTGTTGACCGGTCAGCTCATGTGTGGTGCATTGCGTACGTAAATAATAAATGGAGATTGTATGATCCAACCTGGGATGCAGACCGGATCGGGAGCGCCTACCTTGACCCTCATTTTAATTATTTTGATCCGAACCCTGAAGAATTTGTACAAAGCCATCTTCCCTTTGATCCGATATATCAGCTATTGAATTACCCTGTTAATTATAAAGATTTTGAAAGAGGAACCAGGACTCAAAGCGACAAAAAATATTTTAATTATGACGATTCTTTAGAGGCGATTAAAAATTTGAACAGGCTAACGCAATATGCAAGGGAGGAGTCAAGAATTGAAAACTCAGGTTGGCCGCCGTCGAGGATTGAAACTAAATTGAAAAGAATTCGTTTCCAGGTTGAAGTTTTAAGCCAGGATAGCGATGCGGATTTGTATAATTCGGCGGTATCTGATTATAATTCGGCCATTAATTTTTTGAATGATTTTCTTGCTTACAGAAATAATCAATTTCAGCCTGCAAAATCAAATGCGGAAGTTCAAAAGATTTTTCAAAATGTTTCTTTATCAATTTCTTCAGCCCGATTAAAATTGAAAAAGATTGATAGCTCTACAGCGACTCTGCAATTAAATACGACGGATATCCAAAAGAAATTAAATGACCTGGCAACTAATTTAAAAAAGCAGGAAGCTTTTTTTAAAAATTATTAATCCGAAGCTTTTAAAAAAAAATAAAAATCTTCA
>JBIQMJ010000089.1:0-14021 GCA_044463445.1 Segetibacter koreensis | reverse complement strand
TGAAATTTGAAATAGAATTCTTTATGATGATTACACTTTACTTACCCAAATCTTAAATGAAAATAATGAGATCAGATTTATTTTTCTGTTTATTAATTCCCGCAGTAGTTCTTATTTCATGCGCTTCTTCTAAAAATACGATGGACAATCAGCTTTCCAAAAAAGAAAAACAACAGGGCTATCAGTTGTTGTTCGATGGCAAATCCATGGATCAATGGACAGGCGCCACCGATTCTTATCTTCCTGAAAGCAGTACCATAACTATCCATCCCGAAAAAGGCAGCGGAGGAAATCTCTATACCAAAAATGAATACAGCGATTTTGATTTCCGTTTTGAATTTAAGCTTACGCCCGGTGCTAATAATGGAGTCGGCATCCGTGCCCCGCTTGAAGGTGATGCCGCGTATGTGGGAATGGAAATACAAATTTTGGATAATGATGCACCAGAGTATAAAGACCTTCATCCTTATCAATATCATGGCTCTATCTATGGCGTTGTGCCCGCAAAGCGCGGATATTTAAAACCCACAGGCGAATGGAACACAGAAGAAATAATTGCAAAGGGCCCAAAAATAAAAGTGATTTTAAATGGCACTGTCATCACCGATGCAGATATTACTGAAGCGCGTGAAAACGGAACTATGGATGGCAGGCAGCATCCCGGTTTAAAACGTGATAAAGGCCACATAGGTTTTCTCGGCCATGGCTCTGTGGTTCAGTTTAGAAACATCCGGGTTAAAGATTTATCAGGGAAATAAATTTTGCTTACAACCTTAATAATATTTTCTGTTCTTTAGCCAAGTCATTTTGCCGGAGTGATAATAATATTCCTGTATTCAATTGGCCCATGATCTCCCTGCAACAAAATAGGCCCGGGCTTTCCTTCATCACTATTGAGAGCACCCCCGGTTATCCCGGGAATCTCCTGGTTGCATATAACTTTTTTCCCGTTTACAAATAGAGTAACCATTCGTCCAACCAAAGTGACATCAAATGACTGCCATTCGCCGGCAGCTTTGGCATTCATCTCAGAAGGACTTATAAATCCATAAATTCCGCCGAGAAGATTGTCCTCTGCATGCATTCCTTTGCTATCCATCACCTGTATTTCATATCTTCCCCGCAAATACACGCCGCTATTGCTTTCAGGCGGATACCTGAATTCAATATGCAATTTAAAATCCTCAAAGGTGCGGTTGGTCACCAGGTTAGATCCTGAATGCGGGCTTTTTAAAATGCCATCAGAAACTACCCATTGATTCTTGCCCGTAGCATGCCATTCGCTCATATTCTTTCCATCAAAAAGATAAATGGGATTTCCCCACCGGGGTTCTTTATCCCGGTCGAGCCGGGGAGCTTTTTTCCCTGTCCATTGATAAATTTTTCCATTGGGCATGGTCATGGTTCCTGCAAGGCTGTCCCCTCTGAATGTGCCTTCCACTTTCAGGTCATTGGGATCGGTTTCCCATTGAGGGGGAATAGAAAAACTCATTTTCCCTTTCTCAAAATAAATTCTCGAAATAGGACGTGCGCTCCCGCCGATTCCCACAAAGCGCCCCACTAACATTTTAAAACCTGAATGGCGTATTTCCAGCCACGATGGATAAAATTTGCCATCAATAGAAACGTTGATATCCCACCTGGCCTGCAGAGCAGCCGAATCTGATTCCGCTGCCCCGGTTTTTTGGGCGTTCAAAGAAACTGATAAAAATAAAAAGGCGGGCAATAAAAAGAAATTGACCCTTTTTCCGCGAAATAACCAAAAGATTTTTTCCATAGCCTATCTGAAATTTAATTTGAGTCAAAATACAAATAAATATTAATTCTTAAAGGATTTTTTGGCCTAAGCCATTTTTAATTTGAAATAAATTTGTAAAAATTTCAAAGGAAATTATTTTTCTATTTAAAAAAGGTTTAATTTTCGCCCCAACTCATAAGCAGTTAGTTTTGGTAAAGTGCTCCTGTTTCTACAGGAGCACTCAATTTTTAGCGTTTTCTGTAAAAATTATCAAAATAAAAATTGCTCTAATTTGTTGGTTTACTACAGAAAACAGCCACCATTGTTATTTGAACCGTGCCAATTTTGTTCTAACCTGCTCTTTAAATTTTATTAAATAATTCCATACTGTTTCGCGCAATTAAAGATTTCTTGATTAACATTGTACAATTTTACCAACATTCAAAAACTAATGAACATTACCAAAAATCCACTAACTATCCTGGTTATTGAGGATAATCCCGGAGATTACCTGATCCTGAAAGACTGCTTAAAAAAGATGTCGATCCCAATAAAGAAAATCATCCATTCGGTTAATATGGAATCGGTTCCTCCACTGGCAGAAAATATCAATTTTGATGTAGCATTGCTTGACATTTCGCTTCCGGACAGCAATGGAGTTGATAGTGTAATCAAAATGAACCGACTTTTGCCCAAAACGGCCATCATCTGTTTATCCGGGCACTCGGGGGACGAAGTGGCCGTAGAATCGATCAGTATGGGCGCCCAGGATTATTTGGTAAAGGACGATTTCGATGAAAAATTATTGGCGAAATCCATTCAGTACAGCATCGAAAGAAAAAGAATTCTTGAGAACCTGCAGGCAAGCAACGATCGTTTTAAATTCATTGATAAGGCCACTCTTGATACAAGCTGGGATTTTAATTTTGAAAATAATACAGGCCATTGGGGCGATGGTATCATCCGCACTTTTGGCTATTCGGAAGAAGATCTTTTATTCCATATTGAAACCTGGAAAAAATGGATACATGCAGACGATCAGGAGCGCGTGATTGCCAACCTGGATTATCATATCAAACATCAATTGAAAAACTGGCAGGAGGAATACCGGTTTAAGGTAGCCGATGATTCGTATAAAGAAGTATCCAGCCGGGGCTATCTTTTGTTTAATAAAGAAGGAAAAGTTTCCCATATTTTTGGATCTACGAGAGATGTCACTGAAAGAAAAAAACTAGAAAAAGAACTTGCCGAGCAACAGTTATACCAGCAAAAACTGATTACAGAAACCACTCTTCTGGCCCAGGAAAAAGAAAGAAATGAAATTGGGAAAGAATTACATGATAATATCAACCAGATATTGGCAACTGTAAAACTCTATCATAGTATGATGAGAACCAATAAAAAGGATGGTGCTGAATTATTGGCCAAGTCAACTGAATATGTAAATGAAGCTATTGAAGAAATCAGGAAATTATCAAAGTCGCTGGTATCGCCCTCACTGGGCAATATCACACTCAGCCAGGCGCTTAGGGATCTTGCAGATGAAGTGAACAAAACAAACGGATGCCAGGTGAAGCTCAAGTATAAAATGGAGGAAAAGGAGAGAATCGGAAGCAGCAAGGAATTAATGATCTATCGCGTGGTACAGGAACAAATAAATAATATTCTCAAGCATTCTGAAGCTGAAAATGCTACGATAGATTTATCCAAAAAAGGGAATAACCTGTTATTAACTATAAGCGACGATGGAGTAGGATTTGATACGCATCAAAGGTCGGCAGGAATTGGCGTTCAAAATATCAGGAGCCGTGTAGAATTTTATTCAGGAAAATTGGATATCATTTCCAGGCCCGGAGAAGGATGCAAATTTAAAATTATCGTTCCCTGCTGATTTTTTACCTGGAGCAGTCTTTATTAAAAACAGAATCACATGAATTTATTGCTTCACTATAAAATAGCCCGGTCTCCTTCAGGAAATTTAACGCCAACAATCTGAACTCTTAATTATATACGCTGTACCTTTGCCGTCCAAAAAAATTAAGAAAAAAATAATGGTTGACCTTACCTATTTTGACACAGATTCGGTGGCCAATCCCAATAACGGAATATTCGGGCTTCCTTTTGAAGAAGAAGATTCAAAATTAATCATCCTTTCGGTTCCCTGGGAAGTGACCGTCAGCTACAAAGCAGGAACGGCACGGGTTGCAGAACGGATCTGCCAGGCAAGCCTCCAGGTGGATTTATTTGATGATGACAATCCCGAAGGATGGAAGCAGGGAATTTTTTTGCGTGAACCGGATAAGGATATCCTGATGAAAAGTGATTATCTCCGCAAGGAAGCTGAACTGTATATCAACTACATTACAGGAGGGGAACAGGTTTGTGACAATAAATTCATGCAAAAGGTATTGCGCGAAATCAATGAGGGAAGCGAATTTTTGAATGCCTGGGTGTATGAACAAACAAAAGAATTGCTGAGCACGGGAAAGCTGGTAGCTATCCTTGGCGGCGATCATAGTTCTCCGTTTGGATTTTATAAAGCCCTTGCAGAAAAGCATGGGGAATTTGGGCTATTACAAATTGACGCTCATTGCGACCTTCGCCCATCTTATGAAAATCTTACTTATTCCCACGCATCTGTAATGTATAATGCATTGAATGAAATTCCTCAACTCACCAGGCTGGTGCAGGCCGGCACAAGGGATTATTCTCCGGGAGAATTAGACTATATTAAAAAAAGTAACGGAAGAGTAGTCACTTATTTTGATAAAGACATCAAGGAAAGACTTTATGAAGGCGAAACATGGAAACAGATTGTAGAAGAATTAATCAGCCATCTTCCCCAAAAAGTCTACCTGAGTTTTGATATAGACGGCCTTGATCCGAAATTATGCCCTAACACCGGAACGCCTGTTGCCGGAGGTTTTGAAGTACAGCAGGTTTTTTACCTGCTACGCAACATAATGGCCAGTGGACGGCAGTTGATTGGTTTTGACCTGAATGAAGTAGGCATCAGTTCTAATGAATGGGATGAGAATGTAGGCGCAAGGGTTTTGTTTAAATTATGCAATCTCCTGATTGCTTCAAGTGAATCACATGCAGTTTGAAATCATTCTAAAAAATGAAAAGATAAAATCTTACCGCACAATGGCACTCATTGTGCTCTTATTCAATCTTGCAGTCTTTACGCTCATGCTTTTTTATGATGCGTACCGTTATGAAGCGGCTTCAGCTATATTATTGACGGGCATTTACATCCTGATGCGATTGTATTTTATAAAGAAATTCCAGCAAGGCAATTATCTTGACCAGGTACTGATATTTGTGCTCGCCGGATGTTGGTTTGGTTTACAAAATTATTACATGTTTGCCGCACTGGTGATCGTCGGTGTTTTTTATCATCTTGCTTTGCAAAAAATTCAACTTCTTTTTACCCCTGAAAAAATAATAAAACTTAATTTCCCCAAAAGAGATTATTTATGGGATGCTTTTAGTAACGTGATCATTAAAGACAAAATTCTTACGCTCGATTTCAAAAATAATCACCTGTTGCAGGTCGAAATAGAAGAACCGAAAAATATTAATGAAAATGAATTCAACTTATTTGCACAAGTGCAGTTGAACCGCAAACAAGCTTCTGCAACAGAAACGGCCTAAACCAATTAAAATGAACCATTCTCCTTACTTATTGTATTCCGATGGCAAGGGAAACATCTTTGAAGATACTTCCTTATATGTTTGCGGAAGAACCGGGTGGGATGCATCGCCTGTAGAAAATGACGAGTGGATGGAACTGCCGGAAGGCGGCCAATTGTATGAACTGCCCGACAGGCGCGGGATTGGGATCGACGTTATCACCGGCGAAATGCGCCTCTGTGAAAAAGGATGGGCCGTCGCGGCTTTTATTCCTCCGGCCTACACAGGCACTTATCTTGCGGCCTATGAAACCTTGCCTCATGCAGAAACCCTTCCATTATTTTGTTATACCGCTTCTGGATGGTATGATGAAAAGTTTTACGTAACAGCAGTAAAAATTGAAAAAGATATCAGGCAGGAAAGTGCAGGTTTTGGGGAAGAAAAAATTAAAGGAGGCGTTAAGGATTTGTTAGCTACGTATAAGCATAACCGTTTGGTGAAGCATCTCGCCGGAAATTGTTGCCTCACTTATCATTGCCCGGCGGCGCGCAATTTTTTTATGGGAAGATGGGAATGTCCTGTTCCAAGTTCTCCGGCGTGTAATGCCAATTGTATAGGATGTATTTCCTTTCAGCCACAGGAAGAAAATATTACCTCTACGCAAGATCGTTTGACCTTTAAACCCACTGCGGAAGAAATCGTTGAATACACCGTGCCTCACCTGGAAACAGCTCCTTTTCCTATTGTAAGTTTTGGCCAGGGATGCGAAGGCGAACCGCTGCTGATGTGGAAAACCATCGCAGAAGCGATAAAAGAAATCAGAAAGCACACTCGAAAAGGCAGTATAAATATCAACACCAACGGCAGTGATCCACAGGCAGTAAAAGTCTTGTGTGAAGCCGGTTTGAATAGTATAAGAGTAAGCACCAATTCGGCCAGGGAAAAAATTTATACTCCTTATTACCGGCCCAACAATTATCATTTCGAAGACATTCTTGAAAGCCTTACAATAGTGAATAGTTATGGCGGCTGGACGAGCATCAACTATTTCGTTTTCCCCGGTATGACAGATAGTGTGGAAGAATATGAAGCCTTAAGAAAACTCATTAAGTCAACCGGTTTAAAAATGATCCAATGGAGAAACTTTAATATCGATCCCGATTGGTATCTGGGAAAAATTGGTGTAGCTGAAACCGGCGAGTGCATTGGCATCCGCCAAATGATGAATTTATTAAGAGAAGAATTCCCTGAGTTAAAATTTGGATATTTTAATCCTCCGATGGAAAGAATAAAAGGGAATTATGAAATGGATTATGCACACTTATAAAAAGGGATATTTATTTTCGTTTGTGCAGGACCGTTATATACATTCTGCGAAATAAAATTTCTTCTTTTTATTGGTTTACTGTAAAATCATTCTTTAATTTTTACTTTTTTTCTCATTTATCACTTCATTTATCACATTTAAGAGAGAATTCCCTCCGTCCGCATCTCCAAGTAGCTGCCAAATCATTACGCCGCTTGCTTTTTGCATGGCAAGCTGTGTTTTTCTCTTTATCATGTCCTTATTATTAAAATACAAAAGCATATTTCCCCGCAGGGCTAAAGTATCAGACAATTGCGCGTTGGGATAAAGAGCCACAATATGTTTGTAATCCATACTCAATACCGGCGAATCTTTCGGGCCAAATCCATATCCATAAAACGGAAGGCCAAGCACTAATTTATTTTTCGGAATAGCCCTGATATTATGCCAGTAATCCAAATCTGCAACTGCCATCGAATAAGGAGAATGATCCCCGGGATTATCGGGCCTCCAGGGGCCCGTGTTATCATAAGACATTACATTTACAAAATCAAACCGGCGCAACGCTTTATCAGGAAGAATATCTTTGTAGGCAGTGGCGATGGCGGAAGTCATTAATTTATGGAGCGGTTGTAGCTCGTCGGATAATTCAGTTATGAAATCAGCATAATTAAGATCAATATCCTCTCCTTCCAGGTCCACATCAATGCCATCAAAATGGTAGCGCTTTACCAAAGAAATTAAATTGCTGATGAATATTTTCCTTTTATCTTTCTGCAAAAGCTGGTGGTAATATTCATGTGGGCCGCCACCTGCAATAGACGCCAGCACTTTTACATTCTTTTGATGCGCCTTTTTAACCAGGCTGTCAATGGCCAACTGCTGATTAAAATTTCCATTCGAATCAGGATTGATAAAAGCAATATTCAAATGAGTGATCTTATTTAAAAAAATATAATTGGAATCAGCATAGGATGTGTCTCTCAACGCAGATCTCAAAAAATAATAGCCCACTACTTTAAAATTTTGTTTTGAATTCCTAAATGTAGTTTGGCTTTTGGCAACCGAAAAAAATAAAGAGAGAATTAAAATGATGACAGAGGCTTTCACACGCATAGAAATTGTTGTTTTTAAATCCATAAAATAATGTTTTAAAAAAGAGATTTTGATACGACAGCCTCATCACAATAAAATAACATTTTAAAATTTACTTTAGAACATTCGTTCATACATTTATCGTTTCAAACTTCTAAAGGCAGAATAAAATATTAAATACAAAGATGAAAAATAAGATTTTAAAAATTGGTTTTTTTATAGCATTGGTTTCCGGTTCAATCACTCTGGCATTTGCGTGGGGCCGCTGGGGGCACAAACACATTAGCCGCAGCGCTGTATTCGCATTACCCAAACCGATGCAAACGTTTTATTACAATCACATAGATTTTATAACCGAAAGCGCCGTTATCCCTGATTTGAGAAGGTCACTAATCAATGATAAGAACGAACCGCCACGCCATTTTATTGACGTAGAAAATTTTAAAACCGCGGTAAGTGATTTACCCAAAGATCCCCAACAAGCCTTTAAAAAATATGACAGTGACTTTTTAAAGAAAAATGGATATTTACCGTGGTATATCGAAGAACTCACCGGCAAACTCACCAATGCTTTTAAAAAGAAAGATAAATCCGAAATTCTTTTTCTTTCTTCCGAATTATCGCATTACATCGCAGATGCACATATGCCTCTGCATACTTCTGCCAATTACAACGGGCAGTTTACCGGGCAAAACGGCGTGCATTCATTATGGGAATCTGCATTGCCGGAAACTTTTGGAAAAAACTTTAATTTCAGAACTCCGCCGGCAACCTATATAAAAAATATTCCTCAAAAAACTTTCGATATGATCGCGCAATCGCATTCGCTCGTAGATACTCTTTTGGCAAAAGAAAAAGAAGTAAGAAAAAAATTTACGAAAGAGAATATGTATAAAAAAGACAGTGTGGGCAATGTGGTAATGTTTTATAATTCGCCGGTTTTTTCCTACGAATATCAAAAAGAATTTAACCAGGCATTAGGTGGCATGGTAGAACATCAATTGCAATTGTCAATCTATGATGTAGCGTCATATTGGTACACAGCCTGGGTTAATGGCGGCAGCCCCAATTTGGTTTCTATGGACGATCCGCATCTTACCGAACAAAATGAAAAGAATTATAAACTGGAATGGAAAGCCTGGAAAAAAGGTAAGCTGCTCAATCTTTCAAAAGACCAAAATGAAGTAAAATAAAAAAAATTATTTGAGCGTTCACTCCTATTGTTCTTCCAAAACAATAGCTTTTTTTAAACAAAAATCCGGATAACTTCTTTTTAAAAAAAGAGATGGGCATCAATATTTTTTTAACTTCGCCGCCTCAAAAAAAAAGAACTTTATTTCTATGAAAAACTATTCCGCATCGGTTTCATCTAAATTATCTATTCCTGAAAAACAGGTTACTGCAGTTTTGGATCTGTTGCTGGAAGGAGCCACCATTCCATTTATCGCACGTTATAGAAAAGACAAAACGGGAGCCCTGGATGAAGTTCAGATTCAACAAATACAGGAAGAAGCCAAGTTCCAGCAAGAATTCGCTGACAGAAAATTGTTTATTGAAAAAACCATTTCCGACCAGGGAAAAATGACTGATTTTTTGCAGGGAAAAATAAATGAAGCCGCCACTTTAAATGAATTGGAAGATATCTATTTGCCCTACAAACCAAAGAGAAAAACCAAAGCCCAAACAGCAAGGGAAAATGGATTGGAACCTTTGGCTTTGTTACTTCTTGATCAGAAAAATATTGCGCTTGAAACTGAAACGCAACCTTTCTTAAATGAAAAAGTAACGGATGTAGATTTGGCTCTGCAAGGCGCGCGCGACATCATCGCTGAGATAGTAAATGAGGATGCGGAAGTTCGTGCTAAAATGAGAACGCTTTTTGAAAAAACAGCGACTATTCAAAGCAAAATTGTAACTGACAAACACGAAGCAGGAATCAAATACAAAGATTATTTTGATTTTTCGGAACCAGTTTCTAAAATTCCTTCTCACAGAATATTAGCGATCATGCGCGGTTTTGTGGAAGGGTTTTTAAAAATGACCATTGCTCCTGAAGAAGAAATGACTTTATTGAAAATAGAAGAACAATTTATAAAAGCCAATAATGAATCTTCTGAACAAGTAAAAAAAGCGATTAAGGATGCCTATCGCCGGCTTCTTCAGCCAAGTCTTGAAAGCGAATTTCGTATGGCATTAAAGACGAAGGCAGATGAGGAAGCAATAATCGTATTCGCTGAAAACCTTCGTCAACTTTTACTTTCATCACCCTTGGGAAATAAAACCATTCTTGCTGTTGACCCTGGTTATCGTACCGGCTGCAAAGTAGTAGTGCTTGATGAAAAAGGAGAATTACAAAAAACCGATGTCATTTTTGTTCATGAAAAAAATTATAAAATTGATGAAGCGAAATATAAAATTAAACAATACGTAAACGAATTTTCAATAGAAGCTTTTGCAATTGGAGATGGAACTGCAGGAAGGGAAACCGAACAATTTATTAAAGGCCTCAATACTGGCCTACCGGTATTTTTAGTAAATGAAGATGGCGCATCTATTTATTCTGCATCAGAAACAGGTCGTGAAGAATTTCCTGACCAGGACATCACCGTGCGGGGGGCAGTTAGCATCGGGAGAAGATTAATGGATCCGCTGGCAGAGTTGGTTAAGATTGATCCAAAAAGTATTGGAGTAGGACAATACCAACATGATGTAAATCAGTCAAGGCTCAAAGAAAAACTGGATCAAACGGTGGTCAGTTGTGTAAATACAGTGGGTGTAAATCTGAATACAGCCGGAAAATATTTATTAGGTTATGTAAGTGGTATTGGCCCCTCAATTGCTGAAAATATTGTGAATTACAGAAAAGAAAACGGCCGTTTTACGAACAGGCAACAATTGAAGAAAGTGACCCGGCTCGGCGAAAAGGCCTTTGAGCAATGCGCCGGTTTTTTACGAATCAAAAATGGTGACAATCCATTAGATGCAAGTGGCGTCCATCCAGAATCCTACAAAATTGTTGAACAGATGGCTAAAGATGCAGGTGTAGAAGTCAATGAAATTATAGGGAACGAAAAACTGGTAAACCAGATTAACTCACGGTCATACGTAAACGAAAATACAGGTTTGCATACGCTGCAGGATATTTTGCATGAATTAAAAAAACCAGGGCTTGATCCGAGAAAAGAAGCTAAGGCTTTTGAGTTTGCCAATATTTATTCAATAGAAGATGTAAAGGAAGGCATGATCGTTCCTGGCCAGGTGACCAATTTAACCAGGTTTGGCGCGTTTGTAGATATTGGTGTAAAGCAGGATGGGCTAGTGCATGTGTCTGAAATTGCCCATAAATATATTTCTGATCCGACAGAAGTTTTAAAACTGAATGATAAAGTAATGGTCAAAGTCGTAGAAGTTGATTTGCAGAGAAAACGAATTGCTTTATCCATCAAACAAACACAGGAAATGCCGGAAAGGGGCCAGCACAAACCAACCCATAGAAATGGCAACCATAATTTTTCAAATAAACCATCCGCTGCTGAAAAAGAAAGTGCTTCCATGGAAGATGCGATGAGCGTATTACGTAAAAAATTCGGAAAATAATTTCAGTATATAACAGTAATGGGTAAACGAAAACATTTTATCAGTGGATCAACCTATATCAGCAGATAGACAAATAAATGAAAGTTTTATTTTCAAAAAGCAACTTTAATTCGAATTTAAAAAACCATTGTGACCCATCCAGATCCTCAGAACATCCATCCAGTTATCGTTCTTTTCAAGAATACGTGTCCCGAAGCCATGTCCGCCATTTTGATAAATATGTAATTCAGCAGGCACATGATTTTTCAATAATGCTTCGTAATATTTGATACTGTTTTCAGGATTAACACCATTATCATCATTAGCAAGAACGAGGAATGTTGGGGGCGTTTCCCGTGTAACCTGCAATTCATTGGAAAAATCTTTAACTGCTCCGGGAGAAGGATTTTTCCCCAAAAGATTATTGCGGCTGCCCTTATGAGTCAATGAATCTATCATACTAATAACGGGATAGCCAAGAATGGAAAAATCAGGACGCAATGAAATATGATTTGGATTAGAAATGTATTCTTTATTAAAATGCGTGGACGCTGTTGAAGCCAAATGGCCGCCCGCTGAAAACCCCATGATTCCTATCTTTTGCGGATCAACATTTAATTGTTTCGCATTTTCCCTCACATACTGAATAGCACGTTGCGCATCCTGGATCGGTTCTGTTGATTTATCTTCCATGATTGCATCACTGGGCAAACGATATTTTAAAACAATTGCAGTCACACCCCAGTTATTCAAAATATGCGCAACCGTTGTGCCTTCCAGATTGTAAGCGAGAATTGCATATCCCCCGCCCGGGCAAATAATTACTGCCGGATTTTTTCCTGAAGATTTCGCAGGTTGAAAAACAGTGATTTCCGGAACTGAAACTTTGCTTATCCTTATTACTTCATCCTTGCCTGTATCGGCCTTTTCCTTATAATCCGCAGCCAGCTTGCTGTTTGGAACAGTTTTATACAAAGGGATTACAGTCTGGCCCACAGACCATTTATATGAAATCATAAAAAGAAAAATAAAAATTAAAGGAGCATATTTTTTCATCAAACCAATTTTAAAAGTTAGAAACAAATTTTATCCTGAATACTTTTAGGAAATTGCCCGGTCAAGGTGCACATATCCTCCATCCACATGAATGAGTTGCCCGGTGGTGTGGCTTGACTTTTCAGACAAAAGAAAAACGGCCATATTAGCAATTTCTTCCGGAGTGGTCATTCTTTTTTCCAAAGGAATTTTTTCTTTTATATATTTCAATTTTTCTTCTGCGCCTGTTTCTTTTTTGATCCAATCCGCATATTGGGGAGTCCAACATTCTGAGACCACAATTGAATTTACCCTGATCTTATATTTTAATAGTTCCACAGCCCATTCTCTTGTCAAAGCATTTCTTCCCCCATTGGCAGCCGCATATCCGGATGTATTCCCTTGCCCTGTCTCCGCAGTCTTTGATCCGATATTTACAATCGCACCCTGCGACAATTTTAAAAAAGGCAATGCGTAATGTGCCATCAGATAATAATGAACCACGTTGCGGTGCAGTGAAGCAACAAATTCTTCATAATTTCCTTTTTCCAATCCCACTCCATCATTTAACCCTGCATTATTTACCAGGCCGTCGATACGATTGTATTTTGCTGCGATTTGTTGTATTGCCATTTCACATTGCTGCGGTTTCGTTAATTCAGCCGCCACCTGAAACCCTTTGTTATTAATACTTTCAAGCGTTTTAAAATTATCTGCTTCTTTTCTTCCGACAATAACGGGAATGGCATTTTCAGCAGCAAGCGCTTTTACAATCCCCTCGCCTATTCCTTTGGCGCCGCCCGTTACAATAATTATTTTATTATCCAGATTCAGGTTCATGAAATTAATTTTTACTAAAAGTTTTCAGCTTAAATATCAAGCTTATAAAATTGAAGTGCATTTTTTTCAAAGACATTCTGCTTAACTTCTGTTGAAAAATTGCTCATATAATTTTCCAACAAGGTTTTCCATCTTGCATAACCGCCGCTGATAAGCACCACCGGCCAATCGCTTCCAAATAATAATCTATCCGTTCCAAAACTTTGAAAAACTATATCCAGGTAAGGGTAAAAATCCTTTTCATCCCAGCTATTCCAATTGGCTTCAGTTGTTAACCCCGAAATTTTGCAATACACATTTTTATTTTTTGAAATTTCTTCAATCCCTTTTTTCCACTTATCAATGCTTTTAATTTTTATACCCGGTTTGGCGCAATGATCAATAATAATTTTTTGCCCAGGAAATTTGTTTACAAATCCAATAGCTTCGGGCAACTGATTTTCATAGATCAAAAGATCGTAGGTAAAATTAAATTGTTGTAATAATCCAATACCTTTTAAAAATTTTTCATTTTGCAAAAAGCCTTTTGGTTCTACCTGGACAATATGCCTGAAACCCTTGACCACAGAAAATTTTGAATAGTAAAGCAACTTATTTTCAATATTTTCATTTTGAAAATCGACCCACGCCACTATTCCTTTTATGAATGAATTTTCTTCAGAAAGACGGATTAAAAATTCGTTTTCATTTTCGCTTTGGTCTGCCTGCACTGCAATAGCGCCTTCTATTTTATTTTTTTCCAAAACAGGCCTCAGATCGTGAGGCAAAAAATCTTTTTGCAACAATTTCATATCA
>JBIQMJ010000088.1:0-14062 GCA_044463445.1 Segetibacter koreensis | reverse complement strand
CGAATGGCGGCCATTGAAATACATAAAAATGCAAGCGAATAAAAATGGTAAAGCTGAAAGTAAACTGATGATCAAATTAGTACCACCTGAAATTCCTTTAAGGATCTGAGGCAGGAACAATGTAACTCCAATAGTGCCAAATGCCTGCAGCAGCCAAAACAGGCTTAACAACCATACTTTCATGTCCGAAAAAATTAGTCGCCAGCCCCCTTTCTTTTCTTTATGAACCGATTTGGATTCACTAGTTATTTTTTGAGACAGCCATTCCTTTTGATCAGGCTGCAGCCAGGTGGCACTCTGAATGTTATCAGGCAGATAATTCAGTACAACAAAGCCCAACACGATAGCAGGTATCCCTTCTATCAGATAAAGCCAGCGCCAGCCTGCAAAACCAAGCGTTCCATGCATTTCCAGCAGCGCACCCGAAATGGGTAATCCAATTACAGAAGCCAAAGCAGCCGCAATATAAAAGAATGACATTGCACGCGCACGGTTACCTGAAGGGAACCATTGGCTTAGATAATAAATAATTCCGGGTGTAAAACCAGCCTCGGCAGTTCCAAGCAGCAGCCTCATTCCGTAAAGCTGTCCGGGAGTTTGAATAAAGGCCATACCCATGGCAACGATACCCCAGGTAACCATAATTCGGGCTATCCATCGCCTCGCCCCTACTTTTACCAAGATTACATTACTGGGAACTTCAAAAATGATGTAAGTAACATAAAACAATCCTGCACCGAGGCCATACATCTTGGCTGATAGCCCCAAATCAGCATTCATTTGCAAAGCCGCCACCGAAATATTGGATCGGTCAAGGTAAGCGATCAGATACAAAAGCATTAGAAAAGGTAGTAGTCTTTTAGTCACTATGCCAATTGTTTTCGCTTCAAAGATGTTTGAATCATTCGTCATAATGGTATTAATCTCAGATGATATAAATAACCTGCCTTGTAGATTGCACGAGGTGGTATTTTTTTAGTTCAAAATTTGATTCTGCTAATCAATCTCATATACCTTCCAATTATTTCCTTAATTATAACCTGGATTTTGGATTAACTTAGAATTTTTATTCATTTCATCTCTGGTTATCGGAAATAAATAAGCCTTATTATTCCAGCTTCTCTTTTCCAACAATTGAGTAGTTATCGTAGGAATAGTAGCCGTAGTGTGATCTGGATTAAGTTGATAAACGACAGTTACTTTAGTAGCATTGGTATATGCATCAGGGCCAATTACCCACCTCCGGACATCAAAAAATCTTTTGTCTTCATTATAGAATTCAACTCTTCTCTCATTGCGGTAACGTGATAGTAAAGCGGTTCCACTCTCAGTAATATCAGGCATTCCGGCTCTTCTCCTCACCAGGTTAATATAGGTACGTGCCTCATTTTCCTGGCCCAACCCTATACAAGCTTCTGCATAATTCATAAGTACTTCGGCGTATCGGATGTATCTATAAGTATATGGTTGAATATTAGTTTCATAAGGACCTGTCAATGCAGGATCTAAAAATTTACGGCAATAATAACCAGTGGCCGAACTGTTGTTGGTTTCGATAGGTCCATTGGGCGTATCCAATCCAAATATTGTTTCTTCTTTCCCGGTTGTGTTATTCCATTTAATCCACTTACCTACTTGGATAATACCCACCGGATCAATGCCAAAAACATCGCTTGGGCGTTTGGCCCATTTCGCCCCCTCATAAAGTATGTCGGCATAAAAACGCGGATCACGATTCTTATAAGGCTCTTTCGCCTTAACCGGATCATTCCAGTCAAATTTGCTGCCATCGGCCATTTCATAAGAGTCTACCATGTTGCCAATGGGTGTATTATTCCCCTGGGAATGGTATCCATTAGGACCATTTAGCAACCACATGTTTTGGACATACACGGTGGTCGTTGGAATATAGTACTTCACAAAAATATCTTCTTCATTATTGGTGGTCAGCCACATACTTACAAAATTGAGGCTGACAGAATCCCCTGGGGCCGGATTTGCTTTGTACAAACTATATAATCCCATATCAATTACTGCTTTAGCCGCATCTTTTGCAGCTTGCCAGCGGGCAGTTCTGTTTCCATCTATATAGCCGATTAATTCAGGATTTGAATAGCCCGGAAATACAGTAGTATTATGAAGATCACTTGCTGCAAACAAGAGAACTTTAGATTTAAGCGCCAATGCAGCACCCATCGTAGCTCGTCCTTTATTATTTCCATTTTGAACCTTGGGTAATAATGCAGATGCTGAATCACAATCCGCTATGATAAATTTGATACAATCGGCGTATGAGTTTCGGGGTGCCTCAAAAGAATCTGTCAATTGATAAACTTTTGTGATAAGGGGAACGCCGCCATATAGGTTGGTTAAATTAAAGTAAAACCATGCCCTTAAAAAATGAACCTCTCCTGTGAGTCTTTGCTTTAAGGTTTTACCATCCACTAAAGTTCCATCCTCTGGCACTTTTGCAATATTTTCAAAAAACAAATTGCATGACCGGATACTGGCGTACAAGGGATTCCAAGAAGTGTTTGGATCTGTATTGCCACCAATCCAGCCAGGAATCTGATCCGGGGTAAGAAGACAATTATTGAAATCCTGCAAAGATTTATTAGACCGGCGTTGGGATTCATCAACAAAAATTGACCGGCTATATTTTATTAATGGTTTCTCAAGCCTGTTGTAAATTCCATTTACAAAAGTTTCTGCCAATGTGGGATCGTTCCAAACATCTAATTGAGACACCTCACCTAAGGGCTTTGTTTCCAGAAAATCTTTATTGCATGAGCTGACCAATAAAATGCTCAACAAAAATATTATTCCTGGTATTGAAATTATCTTTTTCATAAAATAAGTTTAAAGGTTTACAGTTAGGCCAAAATTGAATACTTTATTTAAAGGATAAGTAATATTGGATACTGATTCAGGATCAAAATTTGTCAGGCGGTCCAACGTGATAAGATTTAACCCGCTAAAATAAATCGTGGCCCCCTTTATGCCCAGCCTGTTAATAGCCTTTTTTGGAATATTGAACCCGATCTCGATATTTTTTAGTCTTACATAATCAGTATTTTGAAGCCAGTAGGTATTAGGCTGAGAAGTCCAATATGCGCCACTCCCATTCCAGGTTCTTGGCTTGGAAGCACCTGCATTTTCCTGAGTCCAACGTCCGTCAGCATCCCGCTGAAAAAAATTGCCGATGGCGCCAGAATGGGTAATACTATCATACCTCACCGCACCTGTAGCACCCTGGATCAGGACGGCTACAAAAAATTCCTTGTACTTAAAATTAATTCCCAATCCTCCAGTGAACGTCGGAATATTAGAGCGGTTATCTCGTACTTTGTCGAGGCCGTCAATTTTGTCATCTCCATTTACATCTTTAAATTGAATGTCTCCTGCCCGGGCTCCTACCCAATGTGGGGAAGCATCAACCGCAGCCTGGTCTTTATAAATGCCAATGGCCTGGTAATATAAATTAGAATTCATCGGATGGCCGGTAGATTTCTGGTACTCAGGCACCCCGGGTGTTTCATCCCAAAACTTAATTTTATTCTTTGCATATCCACCGTTTACGGAAACTTCATAACTGAAATCACCCTGGTAGTTTCCATAACTAACCAGGAATTCATACCCCTGGTTTACTACCTCTCCAATGTTTTCCATGGGAAGAGTCAAACCTGTTGAATTAGGAACAGAAGCATTTCTGAAGGCAAGAATGTCGGAACGCAGGTTATAAAAATAGTCTCCTGAAAATTTAAATTTTCCATCCAGCATTTCTCCATCAAAGCCTATATTGGATTGATTAGCAATTTCCCAAGTCACATTTGGATTTGCTATGCGGAGTTCATTGAGCGTTTTAACCTGAACGTCTCCATTAAGAACATAGGGAGCACCAAAGCCCATGCTGGAGAGATACTGATACTCGGTAATCCTGTCATTACCAGTTTGGCCCCAGGAAGCCCGGATTTTAAAATTATTGATAAAGGACAAGCTATTTTTCCAGAAATCTTCTTTTCCAACCTGCCATCCCACAGAAACACCCGGAAAAAAGCCGAATCTTCTGTCTGCAGGGAATATATAAGATCCATCATATCTAAACAGGAACTCAACCATATATTTTGACAAATAATCATAATTTACCCTTCCGAAGTAATTCAGCCGGGCCGTCTGACTGGCAGATCCATTATTGTCCTTTTCAAGATCGCCTCCTGCAAACATCTGGTCAAGATTTGTCGAAAGAAAGTACCGGCGATAAGCGGATAAATTCATTAGTTTTCCGACACTTTTTTCCGTTCCGGCTAAAATCTTAATGTTATGTTTGTCAGCTATATTCGTCTGATAATTAATTAAGGCATTCAGAGTGGTAGAATATCCATCTCCCATCAATTGAGAAAGATTCGGATCAGCATATCCACTTTTCACTTTAGATAAAACTGGTTGATTATTGGCATCGACCGATGTCCCATCCCAAGTGTACAGATACCAGGGAGTTCTCCATATTTTCTGGTTAAGAAAGTTCTTATCAAATGAAGCGTTTCCAACAATGGACAAGCCTTTGATCCACGGAATGTTTATATCAAGTTTCAGATTACTCTGTAAGAAGTACTGCTTATCTTTGTCGTATCCTGTTTGATTGGTAGATATTACAGCGGGATTATTCCCCGCCTCAAAATTACTGCCAGGAAGCCCCGGACCATAAAAAGCTACAACGTTGGGCAAAGCTCTTGTAACTGCAAAATCAAAGATGGTGGATTGTGAAATGGTAGGATAATTCCTGTTTTCCTGGCGCCCCGATACATCCACGCTCAATTTAACATTGTTTGAAATCTTTGCATCAATATTACTTCTAAAGTCCACCTGAGAATAATTGGTGGCACTGTTCCGGTAAATACCATCCTGGTAATTGGCACCAATTGAAACAAAATATTTTAGCCCTTCTGACCCGCCGGATAATGAAATATTACCATATTCCTGCTGCGATGTGGGCTTAAAAACGGTGTTAATCCAATTGGTATTAGGGTATTTAAAAGGATCAGACCCATCTTTGAATTTTTGAATTTCCTCTGGTTTGTAAATGTCTGTTCCTCCACTATAGATACTAATTTCATTAAGCATTTGAGCATAAGTCGCCGCATCTGCCAATTTGGGGAGCACCGTTGGTTTACTGATAGCATGGTTAAGACTGATGCTTACCTGTGGCTTGCCCGAAACACCTCTTTTAGTAGTAATAAGGATAACCCCATTAGCCGCCTCCGCCCCGTAAATAGCAGCAGAAGCGTCTTTAAGAATGGTAACACTTTCCACATCCGCCGGGTCCAACCGTTGCATACTCCTGTTGGCTATACCATCAATTACAATAAGCGGAGAATTATTCCCCAGCGTATTCGAACCTCGTATCCGCAAGGTTGCGTCATCATTTCCGGGTTCACCTGAGCGGGTGGTGGCCACTAATCCAGGCAATCTGCCCGACAAGCTGTTAGAAAAGTTGACTGAAGGAGTTGCTTTTAATTTTTCACCCGAAACCGTACTGATTGAGCCGGTAATCGTAGCTTTTTTGGTAGTGCCATATCCCACCACCACCACTTCACCTAAAGACTTTGAGTCAGCAGTCATTACTACACTGATTACATCACTTTTTCCAACCTCTATAGTTTGGGTCTGGTAACCAACAGATGTGAATACCAATATAGCCCCACGGTTAGCGTTAATGACAAAGTTGCCCTGGGCATCAGTGTTGGTCCCAGTTGAAGTTCCCTGAACAATAACTGATATGTTAGATAAAGGACCATTTGCATCTGAGACTTTGCCCCTGATCGCAATAGCTTGTCCAAATGAGTCCGTGGCCAAGAATTGTAATAAAACCACGCCTGCCATAAGAATCCACTTTTGGTTTAGCTTCGGGAAACACAGGGAAAAAGTTGAGTTAAGTTTCCTTTTCATAATAGTTTAATTTGTGTTAAATTGGAAAAAATAAATACTAACAGAAGTTTGATATTCCTAAACAAAAATAGGACCTTTGGAATAGGGTGTCTAATACAAAAACGACAAAAACTAATGCTATATTAACATTAATTAATCTAATTAAAAAATAAACTAACAAGATTGATGAAACCTGTTCTAATGAGGCATATTGAGACTACTACACAATCATTTAAGGCATGGCGGAATTCAAGCCCCTATCTTCATAATCCATATCATTATCACCCGGAATTAGAAATAACCATTATAATCAAGGGAAAAGGAATCTTATTTGTAGGTGACAAAATCCAAAACTATGGAGAAAATGAACTTTTTCTAATTGGCTCAAACCTTCCACACGAATGGAGAAGTGATTTTAAACAAAATGCTGATTTCTATTCTCAAAGTATCGCAGTACACTTCATGAAAAATTTGCCGGGGATAAATTTTGATCAAATTCCAGAAGCTGTTGCTATTAAAAAACTGTTCGACCAATCTATCAGAGGTATAAAGATTGGAGAACCACGTATCATTGAATTTGTAAAGGAAAAACTCCTGTTACTCATGGAAATGGAAGGTATTGAAAGAATCAGCCTGCTTTTCTCCATATTAAATGCTATAGCTTCCACATCAGAATTAGAAATACTTTCAAGCCCCACATTTGTCAATTCTTTTGGAGATGGTGAAAATCACAAAATCATTCAGGTGTATAAATATATGATCGCCAATTTCAAAGACCATATCTCTGTTGATCAAATGGCTAAACATCTAAATATGGAGCCTACTTCTTTTTGCCGGTTTTTCAAGAGGAGAACTAATAAATCCTTTATACAATACCTTAATGAAATAAGAATCGGATATTCCTGCAAATTATTAATCGAAGATAACCACAATATTAGTGAAGTAGCTTATGAAAGCGGGTTTGAGAATATCTCTCATTTCAACAAACAATTTAAAAAAATAATCAAGCTGACGCCAAAAGAGTTTATTTTCAACCACTCCATAAAGTCCGCAAGCAAAGAATTATAAAACATTTATGTTTGCCTTTAAATAGTAAATACAAAGATATTATAACTTCAGGTAAGAAATGGAAAGTGTTTAATAAGCTAAGCAGTTCCAGAGGGCCCCACCTATGAACCCGGAGAAAAAGCGCTTGGTTTATAATCCCTTTCCCCTTAAGAAATATTGGAGCAAAAAAAATTCATTTATAATTTACTGCCAGGCTATTTTTAAGGAGCTGAAAAGAAGAGCTTCACAGTTTTCTGAAGCTACGTGATAACAATACTTTAATGTTATGGGTGCGTTTGGCAGAAGCGCCGTATCCAGGTTTTTCCCTCTAAGTCTGGCCAATACGGTCTTAGAAGAAGCCGGAATCTCTTTATTTAACGCTCATGAATGATTTGTTTCCCGGCAATTGAAAAATTCTATCCTGAATCGCTGAGGGGGTATAAAAGATTTATACTGAGAGAGTACCTTCAACATAAAATATTGCAAATAATCTTCGATATGCCATGTACAAAATAAATTTACCCACATCCTTTTTAACCCGGTTTACAAAGATGATCAGAATATATAAATTGTAGCAAGGAAATAAATTTGTATACCCTATTCTTCTTTATTCTCAAACGCCTTTATAATTTTTACCTTCTGCCCGGGAAGCCTGCAATATCCATAATCAAAGCAAAAAATAAATTCATTCTTCTTTATTTTAGAAATTACATGATGAGTATGATAATCAAAGTCAAATCCTTCCTTTAATAATTTCTCATTCGCCATCTCATCATGCTGCTTTTTTAAAAACATTTTTTTCAGGATCCTGTGGTTCTTTTTTAAAATCAAATCTATCCTCTGTAACTCACCGTTTTCCATCATCTTCATCTGGTTATGAAAACGGTTTTTGCATCGCTCATCACAATATATCCGATCCGCCCTCCCCTTATCCGGATTGATGAGTTTGCCACATTGTTTACAGTATCTGGCCTCGATTTGCATGATCAAATTTATAAAAATAATCGTGTAATAAACGTTTATATCCTCATCTACACACACCTACACTTGTAGAATACTTTTCGCACTATTAAACGCTTCTAAATTTGGATATTCATTCACCAAAAAATTAAAGTTATGAAATGGCTTAACAAAGTTCAACTGATCGGATACCTTGGAAAAGATCCGGTGATACATCTTCTTCCCACCGGAAATTATTTTGCAATTCTTCAGCTGGCGACAAGCAACTGCTATTCCGGTGAAGATATCACCAGAATTACAACATGGCACAGAGTAAAATATTGGGGTAGAAAAGTTTCGTATTTGCAAAACTGCTTCATAACAGGTAGCCATGTCATGGTTGAGGGTACCCTGCTTTATCAAAGCTATAAAGATAAAGATGGAATTACCCACATCTACCCGGAAATTAAGGCAGATAAACTGATTAATCTTGACAGATAAAAGTTCATCAGGCATTCCTCTATACTTCCCATTGAAAGCATTTTTATAATTGGCTTTCAATGGTTGTATTTTATCAAAGTAATTTAATCTTTTTATAAAAATCTGTAAGGCCTCCTTTTGCTAAAATCTCTTCAACAATTTTTCTAAATTCTTCCAACCCTTCTTCTGTTAAGAGCATAAGAATATCCCCATTCATCTCCCTCTTATCTGCCTCTAATCCCAATTCTATTATCCTGCTCAACAACAAGATATTTTGCCTGCTTAGCTGTAAAATAATTTTGCATTTTTCACCCATCCCCGGACTGCTTAAAACAGTCTCATAAATTTTTAATTTTTCATCCCCGGTATTCATTACTTCACTTTTCATACTCCACAATTTTAAAGGTTTAAAATATCCATTTTTTCAGTTACAAAACTATGAACCAATCCTTCATCCCGCCTGTTTAGAATCTGAACAAGTGGTTCTTATCTCTCTGCTCCATCTTACTTTTGATCAGGAATTAACGTGGTTTCGAGGAAGGACGAAGGCAGCCTGGAACGCTGACCGGCGAGATGTTCAAACGTTACACGTTTGAGCTATCTCGCCCCTTTCACTCGGAACTCGTTGCGGGGATGAGTCTAAAAAATATTGATGGAACTGTGTTAAAGACTATGTGATGAAAGAATCAAAAAAAGTCAGAAATAAATGGCTCAATATAAGAGTCAGTGAAACCGAACTTAGTAATATTTATGACCTTTGCAAAAAAACAACCAGCCAAAGCATCAGTGAATATGCCAGGAACATTTTACTGAAAAAACCGGTAATCATTAAATACAGAAATCAATCTGCTGATGAATTTCTATCTGAAATAATCAGGCTCAAAAATGAACTAAATGCTATTGGTAATAATTACAATCAGGCCATACACCGCTTGCATATATTAGACCGGATTCCCCAAATAAAAGCATGGCTGTTAATTCATGAACCATTGTACCAGTCTTTCATAAAAAACGTGGAAGAAATTAAAACCAAAATGAATCAAATCTATCAGTCATGGTTGCAAAAATAACAACCCCCCACTCTATTATCAGGGTTCTCAATTACAATGAAAAAAAAGTTCAAAAAGGACAGGCAGAATGCATCTATGCGGGTAACTTCATATTAGAGGCAAGTGGCCTCAACTTTTATCATAAACTTGATACATTTAAACATCGTACCGAACTGAACCAAAGAGCAACAACCAACATGTTGCATATCTCTCTCAACTTTCATCCTTCTGAAAAAATTTCTAATGAAAAATTAAGCTCCATTGCCGCTCTTTATATCGAAAAAATCGGCTTCTCCGGTCAACCTTTTTTGGTATATGTACATCAGGATGCAGGCCATCCACACGTACACATCATCACTACCTCAATCCTTGAAAACGGAAAACGGATCAACACTTTTAATATTGGCAAAATTCAATCTGAAACCGCACGTAAAGAAATTGAAATACAGTTCAATTTAATTAAAGCATCCGGCAGAAAACACCCTCTGAATTTGGAGCCTCAACCTCTTGCTCCACAAAAAATAAAATATGGATTCTCAGAAACAAAAAGAAGCATAACCCATGTCCTCGATGAAGTAATCAATCACTATAAATACAGTTCTGTTCCGGAATTAAATGCAGTTCTGAAACTCTATAACCTTATCGCTGACCGGGGTTGCGAAGAGGGTAGAATTTACAAAAATAAAGGCCTTACTTACCGCATCATTGATACTGATAATAAAAAAATTGGAGTTCCAATAAAAGCCAGTTCTATCTATTCAAAACCTACTTTAAATTTTCTTGAAAAAAAATTCATAGAAAATGAAAAATTAAAACTTCCCTACAAACAAAAATTAAAGACGGCAATCGATTGGACATTATCAAAAAAACCTGCCGGCCTCCAGGAATTTTTAAAAGAATTACAAAAAGAAAAAATTAATGTCGCCCTCCGCCGAAATGATAAAGGATTTCTGTATGGTATCACCTTTATCGATCACCGGTCAAAATGTGTCTTTAATGGCAGCGATCTTGGAAAATCCTATAGCGCCTCAGGCATCACGCAGCGTTTGATAATTAGCAGCGAAAAAAATGATTTACCAGCAGAAAGAGGAAGAGAAAATAAGCCTGAGCAAAAAGAAGAAAATAACCCAATAAAAAGTTCAACTGCACCTGTCTGGAAAAGCACGGACCTCATCCAAATTCTTTTTAATAACGAAAGAAATGAAACCCGTTTTCCAACCGATTTTCTTAAGAAAAAAAAGAAACGCCGTAAACGGAATTTATAATCTTAAAAACTATTTTTATGAGCACAGGAGAAGATGAAAAAGCACTGAAAGAAATTTTGGATTTTACAAGACTGGCAGGTATAGTGGTCCTTCTAATCCATTTTTATTTTTTTTGTTTTGAAACATTTAAATTATGGCACCTCACAACAGAAATTACCAACCGCCTTCTAAAAAATTTAAGCAGAACAGGCCTGTTTAAAAATATTAATTATTCAAAATTACTTGCTATTTCCCTACTGGTTATTTCACTTTTCGGAGCATCGGGAAAAAAAAGTGAAACAGTCAGCAAACATTCCATATTGTTTTATCTGTTGTCCGGTTTTCTCTTATTTTTTGGAGACAACATTTTATTGAAACTAAACACTTCAATTGAATCCGCTGCAACAATTTATATGACTGTAACAAGTATAGGTTTTATACTAATCCTCTCAGGTGGGACAAGACTTTCACGATTTATTCAACTTCAGTTTCATAAAGATATTTTTAATGAAATGAATGAAACTTTTCCGCAGGAAGAAAGACTTTTGGAAAATGAATATTCTGTTAATCTTCCGGCACAATACAACCTCAAAGGAAAAATCAGAAAAAGCTGGATAAATATTATCAATCCATTCCGCGGGGTACTGGTCACAGGATCACCGGGAAGCGGCAAATCGTGGTTTGTCATTCAGCATATAATCAAACAGCACTTACAAAAAGGATTTACCATGCTGGTGTATGATTTTAAATTTGATGACCTTTCCAAAATTGTTTATAATTCTTTGGAAAAAAACAAAGATGCCTTTAAAATTAAACCCAAATTTTACCTGATCAATTTCGATGACCTCTCCCGCTCCCACCGATGTAATCCACTTGACCCGGCGACCATGTTTGACATCACAGATGCTACAGAATCATCACGCTCCATCTTACTCGGCCTCAACCGGGAATGGATTACCAAACAGGGTGATTTTTTTGTCGAATCCCCCATCAATTTCTTAACCGCCATCATTTGGTTTTTAAAACGCTATGATGAGGGCAGATACTGCACCCTGCCCCATGCCATTGAACTCATGCAGGTACAATATGATAAGCTCTTTCCCGTATTAAAAAATGAAAAAGAAATAGAGGTGCTCATCAATCCCTTTATATCAGCTTATCAAAACAATGCAATGGACCAATTGGAAGGTCAAATTGCCTCAGCAAAAATCGGAATGGCAAGACTCTCCTCCCCCCAGCTTTATTGGGTACTAGGACAAAATGATTTTACACTCGACATCAATAATCCTGATGAACCCAAAATTCTTTGCCTTGCCAACAATCCTCAAAAACAACAAATCTTTGGAGCTATCCTTTCCCTGTATGTAAACAGGCTCATTAAATTAGTTAATCAAAAGAACAGGCAAAAATGTAGCCTCATATTTGATGAATTTCCTACAATTTTTATTAATGGAATTGATAACCTCATTGCTACAGCAAGATCGAATAAAGTGGCAACTTGCCTGGGCTTACAAGATTTCAGCCAGCTAAGAAAAGATTATGGCGCAGATCAATCCTCGGTAATCATGAACATCGCCGGAAATATTATTTCAGGGCAGGTAACCGGGGAGACTTCTAAAGCACTCGCAGAACGGTTTGGTAAAATTATCCAGGTAAAGGAAAGCATTTCAATTAATAGAAATGACACCTCAGTTTCTAAATCCGGTCAACTGGATTTTGCCATACCTGCATCAAAAATCGCAGCCCTTTCTTCCGGCGAATTTGTGGGCATGGTTGCTGATAATCCGGATCAGAAAATAAAATTAAAATCTTTTCATTGTGAAATTCTCAATGACAAAAATGCGCTTCAATCGGAAGAAAAAAAATATAAAGAGTTACCGATAATTTCTAAGGTTACCCCTGAAATGGTTTTTAAAAATTATTATCGTATCAAAGAAGAGATCGAAGTATTAATTGAAACTGAAATCGGAATTCTGCTTAATACTCCTGGAAAAGAAAACCTGTGACACTCGCACCCCATTCTTCGTTCCTCGAACCAGGTGCTAAAAAATATATAGTGCATGCAATTTTCTGGCTTCTTTCTTCTATTGCAGTAATATCGTTCTCAATCGCCATCCTAAACTTAAAACAATTATCGCAGCCATACTCAATCAAGAGATCCGCCCTCAAGGCTTGCAGATATCTATTTTCACAAACGTTCATGATAAGCTGCTTTTCAGTCATCCCCATAAAACAGCATGCTTGGGTTTTATTAAAAAGGACATGCAAAATGTTTAAAATTGTTAATCAACTGTTCATTCAAATCTGCCGCAAAGATCTTGACACCATTTTTAAAAAAAAGGGCTGCACCTCCGTTGCACTGCGGCTGGCATCCTGTTTTGAAAAAAATATACGCTTCGCATTTCGCTTTTGCGGCATAAACCACTTCGCTTTTTATTCCACAGTCGAAAATATTTTTTCCAAAATCCTTGATTTTTCAAAATGCTGTTTCAAGGCCGGGTTGCTACCATTTGAACGAACGAGGCACATGCTGAGTTTATATTTTTTAACCAACAAAATTTTACAGTTATGGAAATTACAGCAAGATTGACAGGTGATGCAATAGTCAGCACCCTGAAAAATAAAAAAAAGTGTTGAATTTCAACGTGGCTATTAACGATAGCTATGGGCCAAAAGGAAGCACTGAAAGTACAAAAACAGTCACCTATGTCCAATGCTCTTATTGGATAACTCAACAATTGCAAAGTACCTGACCAGGAGAACTTTAGTTGAATTACAGGGACGAATCGGTGTTGCCGGTTATATCGCAAAAGATGGTACTGCCAAAGGCTCCCTGCTTTTTCATGTGAACTCTATTAAACTACATGGAAAATCAAATCTCAATAATCAGACACCGGTGGTCCCAATTGAAACACCAACAATGGAACCATCTTATGATACCATTTTAAAACCTAAAAGGGCATTGGCAATTGCTGATGCCTTTCTAAAATCATTTTCAATATTTTAAATTCAACATAATGTCACACAATATTAATCTCAATGAACAAACCGGCCGGCACAGCTTCTTTTCTGTAAAACAAAAGCATGGCACGGATTAGGACAAATTGTTTCTGATTATCCCAATAGAGAAGACGCTATAATCTTTGTAGGCCTTGTTTATAAAGTGGGAAAAAGAAAGTTGTTTGTTGATGCAACCCCATCTTAAGAGGCTTATTTAAAATAAGTGATGGAACAGTTTACAGGTAAACCCTTTGGTAGCTTTCAAGTTCTTCCATCATCAGCCTGCTACCAATAAATAAGGGAGAACGCCCGTGTAACTCCGAAGGGATTTTTTCAAGGATCCGCTGGCGGCCATCCGTGGCCATGCCTCCGGCTACT